>CACKJL010000009.1 GCA_902600395.1 uncultured Prochlorococcus sp.
CACGAACATATCTAGACTATACGAATAGAGTAAAGATAATAAATTTAAAACCAGAGAATTTATACACTTGCATCGCAAACGTTAAAAAGTTTTATATTCATAAGAGTAAAAAAAATATTAATTTATCAATAATGAATATTGTAGTTTCTGATGAAACGTCTTCAATAAAGGTTACAAAATTTTTTTTAGGAAGAAGATTTAGATCTTACTCCTTCTTCACATCTCAAAAATCTTTATATATTCCTGGAACCAAATTAGCAATTTCCGGTAAAGTTAAATTGACAGAGTATGGCAAAACTTTTGTAGATCCGCAGATTGAAATTCTTAAGGATAACAACGATAATTTTAATTTCTCAGGCAAAATATTACCCTTGTATTCATTAGGTGAAGCTCTATCAAATATGAGTTTTATAAAACTTATGAAAAAAGTACTAATTTATGCAAAGCAATATCCAGAAATTTTAAATAAAAAGCAACTTGATTCATTATCCTTATTATCAAAAGGAGAGTCGTTGATTAATATTCATTTCCCACCAACTGAACAGGCACTTATTGAGTCAAAAAAACGTTTGGTTTTTGATGAGTTATTCCTACTTCAAATAAAGTTCCTACTTAGAAAAAGAAAGACGAATAAAAATGTAACTTCTCAACAATTACCTCAAAAGAAATCTTTATTAAAAGAATTTTTAAATAATTTTCCTTTTGAATTAACAAAATCTCAAAAAAATGTTTTAAATGAAATTAAGAAAGATTTATCTAATCCCATACCAATGTCTAGATTGCTTCAGGGAGATGTGGGAAGCGGTAAAACTATAATTGCAATAGCGTCTCTTTTACTTGTCATTGAAAAAAACCTGCAAGGTGCATTTATGGTCCCAACTGAGGTATTGGCAGAACAGCATTATAAAAATTTATTAAAATATTTGAATCCCCTTTTAGTTTCTGTTGAACTACTTACTGGGAATACTCCTCAAAAAAAGAGAAAAGAAATTTTCTCTAATTTGAACAATGGATTAGTTGATATCCTCATAGGTACTCATGCATTATTTGAGGATAAAGTCATCTTTAATGCATTAGGCATGGTTGTAATTGATGAACAACATAGATTTGGAGTTACTCAAAGAAATAGATTACTAAATAAAGGAGAAAATACTAACTTGTTATCAATGACAGCAACACCTATTCCAAGAACTCTTGCGCTTTCTATTTATGGTGATTTAGATGTGAGTCAAATTACAGAACTCCCTCCTGGGAGAGTTCCTATAACAACAAAAATAATTTCAGAAGATGATTTAACTAACTTGTTTAAGATTGTTGAAGATGAGATCAATAAGGGAAAGCAAGCTTATGTGATTTTGCCACTTATAGAAGATTCAGAAAAAATGAATTTAAGCTCCGCAAAGAAAACATTCAAACATTTATCAGAAGAGGTCTTTTTTAACAAAAATGTTGGATTATTACATGGTAAATTAAGTTCACAAGAAAAGAATGAAGTAATTAATTCTTTTTTAAAGAATGAAATTAATATATTGGTTTCAACCACAGTAATTGAGGTTGGCATTGATGTGCCTAACGCCACAATTATGATTATTTATAATTCTGACAGATTTGGATTGTCCCAGCTACATCAATTAAGGGGGAGAGTTGGTAGAGGATCAACTAAATCTTTTTGTTATCTGGTAACCCCCGATAAAAATGGATTAGAAAACAAAAGACTTTGTGTTTTGCAAAAATCTAATGATGGCTTTTATATTGCTGAAAAAGACTTGGAGCTTAGAGGACCAGGCCAGATTTTAGGATATAGACAATCAGGATTGCCTGATTTTGTACTGGATAATTTACCTAACAATAAATTTCTTATTGATAAGGCTCGTGAAGAGGCTATTAAGATTGTTAGTAATGATCCTGATTTAAAAGAAAATATCGTTTTAAGGAATATACTTATTGATAATTCTGATAATAAATTCATTCATGATTTCTTAAATTGAAAACTATCATTGTAATTTTTGATATATATGTCAACATAAATCAATTGCAAATTTCAATTGAAAATTTGGAATAAAATACCAATTAAAGATAATGGAGATAAATTAATAGCTATACCTAGCTGCTTAAAGTTTTTAGATCCCCACCCTTACTTTCATTTAGGAGCACCTTACAAAGATAAAACTTCTATTTGGAAATTAAGAGAGGAGGTTGTAAATAGATTAGTAAAAGTAAATGATTATTTGATATCAAAGAGTAGTTTTAACCTTTTAATTTATGACAGTTGGCGACCTTTAGAAGTCCAGGAATTTATGTTTAAAAAAGCATTTTTATTAGAGTGTCAAAAATCTGGTATTGATATTTCTTTTGAAAATAGAAAATCTTATCCATCCATTTTAAAAAAAGTTGAAAAATTTTGGGCATATCCTTCTCATGACACTAAGTGTCCTCCCCCTCATTCAACTGGGGGTGCGTTGGATGTTTCTTTTTCAGATAAAGACGGAAATCTTGTTGAAATGGGAAGCATAGTTGATCAAATGGATGAGACCTCAAATCCTTATTTTTATGCAAACATGAACAATGAAGAAGCAATTATTTGGAATAGTAGAAGAAATTTATTAAGGGAAATTATGACTAAATTCGGATTTGTTCAACATCCTAATGAATGGTGGCATTTTAGTTATGGTGATCAATTATGGGCTTGGAAAAATAAAAAAGCAAATGCCCTCTATGGAAAAATTTAAATTCTATTGATTTTCATTTAGTAAATTTAATATATAATTTTCATCTTGAGTGTTTATAAAATCTCCGAAATCCAAATCCAAATTACTCTTCCAATTATCAAATAATGGTTGAAGGGTTTTTTCTAAATCGTTAAGTTCCATTCTTTGTAAAAAAGGTTTAGCAAGCCTTTGTAGATTTTTACTTCCCCCCAACCATAATTGGTATTTGTTTTGCCCACTTCCAACAAGTGCTAATTCGGCCATATAAGGCCTGGTACATCCATTCGGACATCCTGTCATTCTGAATAATATCGTCTTTTGTATTTTTAGATCTAATAGTAAATTTTCAATCCTTTTTAGTACATCAGGTAATATTCTTTCAGCTTCAGTCATTGCAAGACCACAAAGTGGTAAAGCAGGACAAGCTAAAGCGTGTCTTTGAATTTCATTAATGTTTTCTAAATTTTCATATCCAATTTTTGATAGAGATTTTTGAATTTCACCTTTGTTTTTATTGGGGATATTACAAAGTAAAATATCTTGATTAGGTGTGAGTCTTAAATCTAAATTATATTTTTTAACAATACTTGTAATGGTATTCTTCTTCTCTCCAGATAATCTCCCTGATAATAATGGTAAACCTACGAAATGGGAGGTTTTATTTTGTTTATGCCAACCTAGGTAATCAATAAGAACCTTATCAGGTTCTTTTCTAATTTTTTTAATATTTTTTTTGAAATACTTATCAGAAAGTATCTTTTTGAACCATTTTATACCTTTTCTATGAAGAAGATATTTCATTCTCGAATTTTTTCTTGATTTTCTATCACCATAATCTCTTTGAATAGCAACAATGCTTTGTATTAATTCATAAACATCAGGTTCTTCAACATATCCAAGTGGATCTGCAATTCTGGCAAAGGTCTCCTCATTATTATGTGTGCGACCCATACCACCTCCAACATAGAAGTTGCATCCTTCTAAGTTTCCATCTTTAGAAGTAAAGGCAACTATCCCTATGTCATTGGTAAGAAGATCAACTGAATTGTCCCCAGGAACTGTAACGGCACATTTGAATTTTCTCGGTAAGTAAGTTGAACCATAAAGAGGCTCATCTTTTATTCCACTAAAAACATTATCGTTGAATTGGAGCTTCCTAATTGCTTCAATATCTTTATCAGGCTTTATGGTGTATTCTAAATCTCCATCAGCCCAAAGCTCTAAAAAAGTTCCTTGGCCAGCCATTGGGGTGAGAAGATCTGCAACTTTTTTTGCCAATGCTCTTGCAATATTATAGTCTGGCGAATCAAATGGAGCCGCAGGGGCCATAACATTTCTATTAATGTCTCCACATGCAGCTAATGTGGAGCCCATTGAATTTACTATTGTTTGAATTACTTCCTTTAGCTTCTCCTTTCTGATTCCGTGCATTTGAAAGGCTTGTCTTGTAGTGGCCCTAAGTGTTCCATTACCTAGTTTGTCAGATAATTCATCTAATGCTAAAAATAATTTCCCAGGGACTTCACCGCCCGGATTTCTTAACCTAAGCATCATTTGCCAATCTTTACTTTTGCCCGGCCTTCTATTTTCCCTGTTATCTTGTTGATAACTACCATGAAATTTTAATAACTGAACTGCATCATTAGTAAAATGATCACTTTCATTGACTAATTCTGTAGCAAGTGGTTCCTTAAGAAATTGGCTACCTTTTTTAAAATTTTCAAATTTAGAGACTTCTAGTCCGTTTGCTAAACAAACAGTCTCTTTCTTTGCAGAATCTTTTTTCTTTTTTACTTTCTCAACCTTGATCAAAGGACCAAAACATATCTCTTTTTATACATTAGCGAAAAGCTTATTTAACTGGTAGTAAATTATAGTAAGTGAAGTCATATTTTTTTCTTGTCTAAATATTTACTTGAGATAGGAACAGAAGAGTTGCCTGCAAAATTTTCTCATTCTGTTCTAGAGCAATTTAAATCTCTAATAGAATTTGAATTGGATAAAAAGTTAATCAAATTCGAACGAATAGTTGTTACCTCCACACCAAGGAGGATAGTTCTTCTTCTCGAAGGTTTAGTTGATTATGCAGAAGATAAGATAATAGAAAGGAAAGGGCCTAAAGCAAATTTAGCTTATTTAAATGGATGTCCTACTAATGCTGCTTTAGGATTTGCTAATAGCTTAGATATAGATGTAGATGAGCTAGAAATAAAAAACACGGAAAAGGGTGATTTTGTATTTGGAAAGAAAATTGAGAAAGGACTATCAACAAAAATTTCTTTGTCTTCGATTATTCCAAAATTAGTAAAAAGTCTTCAAGGTCCTCGATTTATGAAATGGGGGGGTGGGAACATAAAATTTTCAAGACCTATTAGGTGGATTGCCTCTATTTATAATGATGAAATTCTTGATTTTGAATTTGATGAATGTGATCCAAAAATCAAAATAAGTAATAAAACAAAAAGTCATAGGCTAATCAATGAAGTTTTAGAAGTTCAGAATCCTGATTATTTTTTTGAATTATTGAAACGAAATAGAGTAATAGCTATTCGAAAAGAAAGAAAAGAAAAAATTGAAAGTTTAATAAATCAGGCATCTAAATCTTTAAATCTGAAACCTGATCTTTCAGAAGGATTACTAAATGAACTAACTGATTTAGTTGAATGGCCAGACTTAATTATTGGCAAATTTAGTAATGAATTTCTTGATCTTCCGGTTGAAGTTCTCTCAACTGTCATGAAAATTCATCAGAGATATGTTCCTCTTTTATTTAAAAACGAAAGTTTTTCTAAACTAGATTTAAACTCTGAAAAAAATATTAGTACAACTTTCTGCGTTATTTCAAATGGTCTTGAAGAATCAAATAATAATATTGCCAAAGGTAATGAGAAAGTATTAAGGGCAAGGTTTTCAGATGCAAAGTTTTTCGTAGAAAGTGATAAAAAAGTTGCTTCAATCGAAAGAAATGAAAAGCTTAAATCTGTTTCATATTTAAAAGGACTTGGAAATATATTTCAGAGGGTAGAAAGGATAGAGGAAGTTACTAAAAAAATTCTTAAGTTTTTAAATGATAAGTCTTTAGAAGAAAAAAAAATAATAGAAGCTGCTAAATACTGTAAAAACGACTTATGTAGCGAAATTGTTTTCGAATTCCCTGAGCTGCAAGGAATAATGGGTGGTAAATATCTTAAATATGAGGGATTCAGTGAGGATGTTTGCTTGGCTGTCGCTGAACATTATTTACCTTCTTTTTATAAAGATGCTTTGCCTTCCACAAAATATGGTGCAATAGTTTCCATAGCAGATAAGGTCGAAACTTTAATAAGTATATTTATTTCTGGTAAACGTCCTAGTGGATCATCTGATCCTTATGCTTTAAGAAGAAATTTGAATGGAGTGATTAAAATAATTTGGGATTATGAACTTGATTTACCTTTAGATAAATTATTCAACGAACTTATTGATTTTTGGAAAATCGTATTTCCGAATTTAAACTTCTCAAGAGAAACGGTATTTAATGATTTAAATGAATTTTTAGTTCAAAGAATTGTTAGTCATCTAGAAGAAATATCACTAAGTAAAGAATTAATAAAGGCCGTTTGCTCTTATGATGAATCATCTCAAAAAAGAGTATTGAATATTGTTGATCTTAAAAATAGGGTTAAGACTATTAACAATTTTAACGAAAAGGATAATTTTGTTGAAATACAGAAGGTAATTACTAGGGTAAGCAAATTAGCAAATAAAAGTGATATTTCAAGAGACGTTCTCTCAACAAGAGATTATGTAAACACAAAACTTTTTGAAAAAGATTGTGAATTCAAAGTTTTTGAATTTATTAGAGAATTAGAAAACCTTTTTTCAGAAGGTTATTGCAATTATTTGGAACTTCTGAATTTGTTTGAGATTAATGTAAAAACTATCGAGGATTTATTTGATAATGAAAAGGGAGTACTAATAATGTCAGAGGATTTAAAAATAAGAAATAATAGACTCAATTTGTTGAGCTTAATTAGAAATTATGCTCTAAAAATTGCCGATTTTACACTTTTGAACTCTTAACTTTAATTCCTCCCTTTATTGAATAATTTTCTAGCATTTTTTCTACTTCTTTATTTTCCCTAACAGCACTATCAACGGGTTTATATTTTAGAGGCGCTAGGGCTTTCCCTCTTAAAATTGAACCGAGTGTAAGCATCGTAATTTTAAGTTGCTGTAATGGTTTCATAGAGACAACTCTTTTGTATAAATAACTATCAAAAGTAAGTCTTTGAACATCCATGTCATCACACATCTCAACGAAGGCTTCTCTAGCAGAATCATTTCTGTAAAAAATATTTTGAAGGATTTCTAACACCTTATAGGTTGTACCATATTTTTTATCCCATTTTTTAAGATAGTTTTTTAAATCTTTTTCTGATGGAATTACTTGACCATTTTTTGATGCTTCAACAATTTCTTCAGCACACATTCTTCCGCTTTTTGCAGCAAAATAAATACCCTCTCCAGAACTTTTTGTAACATAACCAGCTGCATCACCAACCAATGCCATTCTCCCAACTACCCTTCTTGGCCTTGGATGTTCTGGAATAGGGTGAGCTTCTACCTTTATTACTTCACCATTAACGAGTCTTTTCTTTGCCCTATTTCTTACACCCTCTTGAAGTCCTTTAATTAATGACTGATTCTTTTGCATGGTTCCTGTGCCCACAGCAACATGATCATATTTAGGAAATACCCACCCATAAAAATCAGGAGAAACATCTGTTCCAACATACATTTCAGCAAGATCTTCGTAGTAACTCATTTCTTCTTTAGGCAATTTAATTCTTTCCTGAAATGCTATTGCAACTTTGTAATCACCTGCATCCATTGCTTTTGCGACTCTGCTATTGGCTCCATCAGCTCCGATCAAAAGGTCAACAGTTAGCTCTTTTAGTTCCCCTTTTTTATCTCCATTAGTAAAATCTGAGTAGGAAAGCTTATATGGCCCTTGATTATTATCGCCAGTATCAATAGAAGTAACTAATCCATTTATTAATGTAGCACCGAGATCTGATGCTCTGTTGCGCATAAAGGCATCCATAACTTCTCTTCTACACATCCCAATAAACTCATTATCACTTTTCCCATAAACTCTATCTAAACTTATATCTACTTCTCTATTTGATGGAGATATCATTCTCATATGCCTTACTTTTCTATCAATAATTGACTCAGGTAAATCAAATTCTTCGACCATGCAAAGTGGAATTGCTCCTCCACATGGTTTCGCATTATCTAATTTTCTCTCGAAAAGCCAAGTTTTTATTCCAGCTTTAGCAAGTATTTCTGCCGCACATGAACCACTTGGACCTCCACCAATAACAGCTACCCTCAACATATGAAAAAAAAATAATACTGTATATAAAAACTACATCTTTTTTGCTTATAAAGGTGCATTTCTTAAAATAATAGTTAATATCGAAATATCTTTTCCAAATTCACTTCTAAATATTGGAACTAAATAAAGATATCGATCAATTTGATATACCACTTGCCAAAAGAACTTACCTAAATAATCAAAATTCAACATTATTAAAAAAACTATTAATATTTTCTCCATTTCTTTTTCTTATCTTTTCTGTCGCTGCATTGCGATTTTTTAAAAATATAGAAATAGGACCTCTTGATAATCTCAATTTTCAGGCTCAGATAAATCACGACCATAGAATTTTAGGTCATTTACCCTATGCGGAAATTTCTAAGGAGAAACTAGTTTTAATTGAGCCTAATATTGAAGTTCATATAGATATGCGCGATTCTCTACTAAAGATGAGAGAAGAAGCCAAAAAGGATGGGATATATTTAGTCTTCTTGAGTGGTTATAGATCAGTAAATTTGCAAAACGATATCTTTTATTCTTTAAAATCTATTAGAAATCAAGAAGCGGCAGAAAGAGCTAGAGTTTCAGCCCCTCCAGGGTATTCCGAACATAGTACAGGTTTCGCAATCGATATTGGTGATGCTACTCAAAGAGAGACAGACTTTGAAACTGACTTCGAAAATACTGACGCCTTTAGATGGTTAATAAAAAATGCAGCTAAGTTTCACTTTAAGTTATCGTTCAACAAAGATAATATATATATAGATTACGAACCCTGGCATTGGAGATATGAAGGGTCAATTGAAGCATTAAAAGTTTTTGAAAGCTCAAATAGAAAATTATAAATCTAATTGATTAATTTAATTATTCAATAAATTATATTTTTCAAAGTCTTAAAGAGAAAATTCTCATAATAAGCATACTTTGAGTTAGCCTTAATTAAGTTAATCTAATATTTATATAAATTCTATAAATGTCATCTTCGATAAAAGAAATTAGAAATGTTGCAATTATTGCTCACGTAGATCATGGGAAGACAACTCTTGTAGATGCATTGTTATCTCAATCAGGAATTTTCAGAGACAATGAAGTTATTCCTACATGTGTAATGGATTCAAATGATCTTGAAAGAGAAAGGGGAATAACAATTCTCTCAAAAAATACTGCAGTTAACTACAAAGATACCAGAATTAATATTATAGATACACCCGGACATGCTGATTTTGGAGGAGAAGTTGAGAGGGTTTTGGGAATGGTTGATGGTTGTCTGCTTATTGTTGATGCAAATGAGGGACCTATGCCTCAAACAAGATTTGTTTTAAAAAAAGCATTAGAAAAAGGACTAAGGCCTATAGTTTTTGTCAATAAAATTGATAGACCACGAGTAGTACCAGAAATAGCAATTGATAAGGTACTTGATTTGTTTTTGGAGTTAGGTGCTGATGATGATCAATGTGATTTCCCTTATCTTTTTGGGAGTGGCTTATCTGGTTTCGCAAAAGAAGAGATGGAATCTAATAGTGACAATATGATGCCTCTTTTTGAAGCTATTATTAGACACGTTCCTCCTCCAGTAGGTGATTCTAATAAGCCTCTTCAGCTACAAATAACTACGTTGGACTATTCTGATTTCCTAGGCAGAATAGTAATTGGGAAGATCCACAATGGAACTATAAAAAATGGCCAACAGGCTAGTTTAATTAAAGAAAATGGAAAAACTATTAAAGGTAAGGTTAGTAAGCTTTTAGGATTTGAAGGATTACAAAGAATTGATATAAATGAAGCATTTGCAGGTGATATTGTTGCTGTTTCTGGTTTCGATGACGTCAATATTGGTGAGACAATAGCATGTCCCGATTCTCCTCATCCTCTTCCATTAATTAAAGTTGATGAACCTACCCTAAATATGACTTTTGTTGTCAATGATTCACCATTCGCGGGTAAGGAAGGGAAATTTGTTACTAGTAGACAATTAAAAAATAGATTGGAGAGGGAACTTTTAACAAATGTTGCCCTGAGAGTAGAAGAAACTGATTCTCCTGACAGGTTTTCAGTTTCAGGAAGAGGAGAATTACATCTAGGGATATTAATTGAAACTATGAGAAGAGAGGGTTTTGAGTTTCAAATCTCACAACCTCAAGTAATTTTCAGAGAAATTGATAATGTTGAATGTGAGCCTATAGAGACTTTGGTTTTAGATGTACCTGAAGTATCTGTTGGTTCTTGCATCGAAAAACTTGGATCTAGAAAGGCAGAGATGAAAAATATGCAGACAAGTTCAGATGGTAGAACTCAATTAGAATTTCTAGTACCATCAAGAGGATTAATTGGATTTCGCGGGGAGTTTGTAAGGATAACCAGAGGTGAAGGTATCATGAGCCATTCGTTTTATGAATATAAACCTAAAACAGGAGACTTTGAAACCAGAAGAAATGGCGTTCTTATAGCTTTTGAGGAAGGTGTAGCCACATTTTATGCTTTAAAGAATGCTGAAGATAGGGGAGTATATTTCATTAAACCTGGAGTTAAAGTTTATAAAGGAATGATAATTGGTGAGAATAATCGACCTCAAGATCTTGAGTTGAATATATGTAAAACTAAGCAGTTGACTAACATGAGATCTGCAGGGGCAGAAGAACTTGATACTTTGCAGTCTCCTGTGGATATTACCCTTGAAAGAGCACTCGAATATATTGGTCCAGATGAAATGCTAGAGGTAACACCAGATTCTATAAGAATGAGAAAAATAAATAAAAAGAAAAAAAATTAGTAATTGCTTTAATGAACGAAGAAAGTGCAAAAAGTTTTCAAGATTCCCTTTTTACAGCTTTAAATCTTTTTAACAATCATGAATGGTACGAGGCTCATGATGCTTTTGAAGAAATATGGAATTCCGTAGATGGTGACGAAAGACAAGTTATCCAAGGAATTTTACAAGTATCTGTTTCTCAGTTTCACTTAAGTAAAGGTAATTTAAATGGAGCTACTATTTTGCTTGGAGAGGGTTTAGGCAGAATAAAAACTAGAACCAAGATTGATTTGGGGATTGATCTTGAATCCTTCTGCCAATGTTTGGAAGATTTATTAAGGAAATTACAATATAGAGAACTATTAAACGAGAACGATAAGCCTTTTTTGAAACCCCTTTGATGAATATATCTTTATCTTCAATTAAATTATTATTATGTATTTAATTTTTTTTCAAGAAAGTAAGAAAACTAATCGATCTCAAAGAAAATGAACCTAAATATTCATAATGTATCCCTTTCAATTAAAGGAAGATTAATTGTAAATGATGTTTCCATAACTGTTGATCCAGGGGAAGTTGTAGGTTTGATGGGACCTAATGGTGCTGGGAAAACTACAACTTTTAATCTTGCAGTTGGGAATATAAAACCAGATAAAGGTGAAATTTTAATGAATGGGAAAAATATAACCAATCTTCCTCTATCAATTAGATCAAGACTTGGGTTAGGGTACTTAACTCAGGAAGCGAGTATATTTAGAGACCTCACAGTTAAGGATAATATAGATTTGGCTTTACAAAATTCATCTTATAGTAGAGCAGCGATAAGAAATAGAAGAGAACAATTAATTAATGAATTTAATTTGAATAACTTTGTAGATAGTTATGGTTATCAACTTTCAGGAGGAGAGAGGAGGAGGTGTGAAATTGCAAGGGCTCTTACTGTAGGCAGAAAAGGACCTAAATATTTGTTATTAGACGAACCGTTTGCTGGGATAGATCCTCTAGCTGTTAATGATCTAAAGAAACTAATTCTAAAATTAAGTAGTGATGGAGTGGGGATTCTAATTACAGACCATAATGTGAGGGAAACCCTTCTAATTACTAACAAATCATATGTGTTAAGTGAAGGGAAAATTTTAGCTAATGGTTCATCAAGTGAATTGGCTGATAATCCAATAGTCAAGAAGTATTATCTAGGAGATAATTTCAAACTTTGAAATGCTTTTTTTTAAATAAATTAAAACTTTATTATTAAAGATTTACTCATATGAGAATGATTTTAATTATTATTTGGTTGTCATTGAATATTAAAACTTGAGAAATTTCTAGAAATGATACTAGATAATTTTTTTAAAAATTTAATATATGAACCGGTTTCAGTTTTAGGTCTTTTAGTTTTTTATTTTTTATTAATTAACTTACCATTATCTTTGGGTGCAGTTTTTAAAAAAAACTATTCTGCTGCTGTAAGACTCATTACTATTTTAGTGAACTTATTAATAACATTACAATTACTTTTTAGATGGTCAATTTCTGGGCACTTTCCAATTAGCAATTTGTATGAATCTCTTTATTTCCTTACTTGGGGTATCACATTAGGTCAACTATTGGTTGAAAGAGAATATCAAGCTCCAATAATTCCCTCAATTGCTATACCTATTGAGTTACTGACTGTGGCTTTTGCATGTTTTGTTTTACCTGAGGATTTGAAATTATCATCCAATTTAGTTCCAGCTTTAAGGTCTAGTTGGTTAGTAATGCATGTTAGCGTCGTAATGCTTAGTTATGCAGCATTAATAATAGGTTCTTTACTTTCAATATCCGTTTTGTTTATCAATAAAAATAAGCCACTTCAAATCAGAAGTAGTTCTACAGGTGTAGGAGGATTTAAACTTTCAAATAGCTATCCCGTTAATGATCTAGTTGAACGTATTGAATTTTCTCATTCAGAAGAATTAGATACATTAAGTTATCGCTCTATATTGGTAGGTTTTGTTCTTTTGACTCTCGGTTTAATTTCAGGTGCAGTTTGGGCTAATGAGGCCTGGGGCACATGGTGGAGTTGGGATCCAAAAGAAACATGGGCATTTATCTCATGGTTGTTTTATGCCGCTTATCTGCATATGAGAATAAGTAAGGGTTGGCAAGGACGCAAACCAGCATTATTAGCATCTACAGGCTTTTTAGTTGTTTTAGTATGTTATTTAGGAGTTAATTTTTTAGGAATAGGTTTGCATAGTTATGGATGGATATTCGGGTGATTTCTTAATCATCCAGAATATTTATTGAGGTTCTGAAAGAACATTCCCTTTTTGTGCTTCTAGTGCAACTTTTCTCAAGTCATCACATCCTTCTTTTAATGTTGGGTAAGCAAACATTCCGCTACCTGCAATAAAACAATTAGCACCAGCATCGGCACATTGTGAAATAGTCCAATTTGCTTTTATACCCCCATCAACTTCAATGTCGACATCTAAGTTTTTTTCGATAATAAAGTTTCTTATTTCTCTTATTTTATTAAGCATTGTTGGTATATAAGCTTGTCCTCCAAAGCCTGGATTAACTGTCATAACCAAAACATGATCAACCATATCCATTATGTTTTTAATCATTTCAAAAGGAGTATGAGGGTTCAATGCAACAGAAGGAGATCCTCCTAAATCCCTTATTCTTCCAAGAACTCGATGCAAATGAATATTTGCTTCGGCATGAGCTATTACTACTCCTGGTTCCCCATTTGCCCCTTTTGTAGCGTTTACATAAGATTCAAGCATTGTTTCACAGTTGTACTGGCTTACCATTAATTGGGTTTCAAAAGGGACATTGCAATATTTCCTGCATGCAGCAATCATTTCAGGACCAAATGTAAGATTTGGTACGAAATTTCCATCCATTACATCAAATTGAATTCTATCTACCCCAGCTTCCTCGAGCTCTTTCACACATGTCCCCATATTTGCCCAATCTGCTGGTAAAACTGAAGGAATTATTTGAATTGGTCTATTTGCACCAGTTAAATTTGCTTGATTTGACTCAGTCATTTAATTTTTAAAATATTTAATAAAGATACTATATTTAGTTGTTTATTCCTAATTTCAAGTCACGGCCTGATAAAGTAACAGCTGTAAAGAGTTAAAAAAAGCTTACTAGCATAATAATTCTCATAAAAAATTGCATTTTATATGAGATCATACTCAAAACCTTTTAGAAAATCCTCAAAATTTAATTGTGAATCAAACTTTAATTCAAGAAATTCTCGAAGTTGTCGAGCAAGCAGCTATTGCCTCAGCAAAACTAACAGGACTTGGTCAAAAAGATGAAGCTGATGCTGCAGCTGTCGAAGCAATGAGATTACGAATGGGCAAAATTGAAATGAAAGGGAAAATTGTTATTGGAGAAGGTGAAAGAGATGAAGCACCCATGCTTTATATAGGTGAAGAGGTTGGTAGTGGAAGTGGCCCAGGGGTTGACTTTGCAGTTGATCCTTGTGAAGGAACTAATCTTTGTGCGAATAATCAAAGAGGTTCTATGGCGGTTTTAGCTGCCTCAGATACGGGTGGTCTTTTCAATGCTCCTGATTTTTACATGAACAAATTAGCAGCACCTCCTGCGGCCAAAGGTAAAGTTGATATTAGGAATTCAGCTACTGAAAACTTGAAGATACTAAGTGATTGCTTAGGCCTTTCTATTGATGAGCTTACTGTAGTTGTAATGGATAGAACTAGACATAAAGATTTAATTAAAGAGATTCGAGGATGTGGTGCAAAAGTACAACCGATTTCTGATGGTGATGTTCAAGCTGCGATTGCATGCGGTTTTGCAGGAACTGGAACACATTGCTTGATGGGTATAGGTGCAGCTCCAGAGGGTGTTATTTCAGCTGCTGCAATGAGAGCTCTCGGCGGACACTTTCAAGGACAACTAGTTTATGATCCTGCAATCGCTCAAACTTCTGAATGGGCTGATTACACAAAAGAAGGAAATATAAAACGTCTTAATGAAATGGGCATAACAGATATAGATAAAATCTATGAAGCAAATGAATTGGCATCGGGAGAAAATGTTGTTTTCGCTGGTAGTGGAATAACTGATGGATTATTATTTGACGGAGTTAAATTTGAAAGGGATTGTGTTAGAACAAGCAGTCTAGTTATTAGTACATTAGATAGTACTGCAAGGTTCACAAATACTGTCCATATAAAAGATGGTGCTAAGAGTATCAGCCTTTAAAAATTCACTTTTGATTTTATGCATATTGTTGTCGTCGGACTGAGTCATCGCACGGCACCTGTCGAAGTGCGTGAGAAGTTAAGTATTCCTGACCAATCCATAACAGAGTCATTGAAAGCATTAAAAGCTTTTTCTGATGTATTAGAGGTGTCAATTTTAAGTACTTGTAATAGGTTGGAAATATATGCGCTAGTGAAGGATAAAAATACTGGAATTTCATCTATTAAAGAATTCATATCAGAATATTCTGGAATTATTTTTGAAGATTTAAACCCACATCTTTTTTGCTTTAGACAGGAAGAAGCAGTTTTGCATTTGATGAAAGTCTCGGCAGGACTCGATAGCCTCGTTTTAGGGGAAGGACAAATCCTTTCGCAGGTAAAAAAAATGATGAGATTAGGTCAAGAGAATCAATCTACTGGACCAATTCTTAATAGATTATTAACTCAATCAGTTAGTACAGGTAAAAAAGTAAGATCCGAAACAAATTTAGGAACCGGAGCTGTGTCAATCAGTTCAGCAGCGGTAGAACTAGCTCAATTAAAAATTGGACAAGAAAAGGGTTTTGATACTCTTGTAAGTTTGGAATCAGAGAACGTTCTTGTAGTTGGCGCCGGACGAATGAGTAGGCTTTTAATAACTCATTTAAAATCAAAAGGATGTCATAAACTTATCCTTTTAAATAGAAATATTGATAGAGCATTAAATCTTGCTCAAGACTTCCCTGATTTAGAAATTGTTTGTAAAGGTTTAAACGAATTAGAAGAAAACATATCATTATCTTCGCTTGTTTTCACCAGTACTGCTTCTGAAGAGCCAATTATTGATCTTACAAAAATTGAAAAAATAAATTTGAGTAAAAGACTTAAATTTATTGATATTGGTGTACCGAGAAATATATCTAATGATGTCAAACAACATGAATTTGTTAAATCATTTGATGTTGATGACTTACAAGAGGTC
Organism: uncultured Prochlorococcus sp.; assembly: GCA_902600395.1. Lineage (GTDB taxonomy): Bacteria > Cyanobacteriota > Cyanobacteriia > PCC-6307 > Cyanobiaceae > Prochlorococcus_A. Next base: position 16,016 of record CACKJL010000009.1, read on the forward strand.
GTTTCAAGAAATCAAGAATTTAGACAGAAAATAGCAAAGGAAGCGGAATCTTTAGTAGAAGAAGAAAGGATCATTTTTCTAGAATGGTGGGCAAGCTTAGAGGCCGTTCCAGTAATTAATAAACTTAGATCAGATTTGGAGTTAATTAGAAAAGAGGAATTGCAAAAAGCACTTAGCAGAATGGGACCAGATTTTTCGGCTAGAGAAAGAAAAGTTGTGGAAGCTCTTACTAAAGGAATAATTAATAAAATACTTCATACGCCGGTCACCAAGTTGAGAAGTCCTCAATCAAGAGAGGAAAGACAAGTTTCTTTGAAAATAGTTGAAAAATTGTTTTCTTTGGTAGAAGAGGATAAAAATAACTAACTTTTTTCGATTTATATTAAGTTTTTCCAGTGATTTATCGAAATACCTTTGTAAACTGACCATCTGTATTTCTAAATATGCCCATAATCAGTTACTTTAGGTAATTATATATCTACCTCCATTAGATTGAATGAAGCGTGTGTTGGCCATAATCCTCGGAGGAGGAAAAGGTTCTAGACTTTACCCTCTAACAAAAATGAGGGCTAAACCTGCTGTGCCATTGGCAGGTAAGTATCGTTTGATAGATATTCCGATTAGTAATTGTATAAATTCTGGCATTGAAAAAATGTACGTATTGACCCAGTTCAATAGTGCATCTCTAAATAGACATATAGGAAGAACCTATAATTTAAATGGACCTTTTGGCCAAGGATTTGTGGAGGTTTTAGCTGCACAACAGACTCCTGATAGTCCGAAGTGGTTTGAAGGTACTGCTGATGCTGTAAGAAAATACCAATGGTTATTTCAAGAATGGGATGTTGATGAATATTTAATATTGTCAGGTGATCAACTGTACAGAATGGACTACAGTTTATTTGTTCAACATCATAGAGATAATGGTGCTGATTTAACTGTTGCAGCTTTGCCTGTTGATGAAGCCCAAGCAGAAGGTTTTGGCCTAATGAGAACCGATGATGTAGGAAATATAAAAGAATTTAGTGAAAAGCCTACTGGAGAGAAGTTGAAGGCTATGGCAGTTGATACTTCAAAATTTGGATTAAGTAAGGAGTCAGCTGCCGAAAAACCATATCTAGCCTCTATGGGGATTTACGTTTTTAGCAGAAATACTCTCTTCGATCTTCTAAATAAATTTCCTAATTATACGGATTTTGGTAAGGACATAATTCCAGAAGCCCTCAATAGAGGCGATACTCTTAAAAGTTATGTATTCGATGATTATTGGGAAGATATCGGCACAATTGGGGCATTCTTTGAGTCAAACCTTGCATTGACTGAGCAACCAAAACCTCCATTTAGTTTTTATGATGAGAAATTTCCAATTTATACTAGACCTAGATTTTTACCCCCTTCTAAACTTGTAGATGCTCAAATTACTGATTCAATTGTTTGTGAAGGCACAATCTTGAAGTCATGCAGTATTTTACATTGTGTTTTAGGTGTAAGAAGCAGGATTGAAAGTGACTCGGTTCTTGAGGATACTCTTGTTATGGGAGCTGATTTCTTTGAATCCCCTGAAGAGAGGATTGAATTAAGAAAAGGGGGCGGAACGCCTCTTGGAGTAGGTGAAGGGACTACTGTAAAAAGAGCAATTCTTGATAAGAATACAAGAATTGGCGATAATGTCGTGATCATTAATAAAGATCGAGTAGAAGAAGCAGATAAGCCAGAATTAGGCTTCTATATCAGAAATGGAATTGTTGTAGTAGTTAAAAATGCAACTATTGCAAACGGAACTGTTATTTAGATCTTTTCCATCATTTTTCGCTGACATAAGTATTTTTTTTGAGCAATTTTGTTGAGTTGCAGGCACACTGTATTTATTGAGTTTTTTAATTTTTTATGTCCAAGGCACATTTTGGTTTAATAGGTCTTGGTGTTATGGGCGAAAATTTAGTTCTTAACGCAGAAAGAAATGGATTTTCTAGTGTAGTTTTTAATAGGACTTACTCAAAAACCGAAGAATTTTTACAAGGTCGTGGCCTTGGGAAGAATATAGAAGGAGCCGAAACTCTTCAAGAATTTGTTAATAAGCTAGAGAGACCTAGAAGAATTCTAATGATGGTAAAAGCTGGGCCCGCAACAGATGCTGTCATTGATAATATTTCTGGATATCTCGAGGAAGGAGATTTATTAATAGACGGCGGCAACTCTCAATTTAAAGATACAGAAAGAAGGGTGAATACTCTTGAAAGCAAAAGTTTTGGATACATTGGGATGGGAGTCTCTGGAGGGGCCAAAGGAGCTTTAGAGGGTCCAAGTATGATGCCAGGTGGTACTAAGGCTTCATATGATGCAATAGAAAGCTTATTAACAAAAATGGCTGCCAAAGTTGAAGACGGACCATGTGTTGCATATGTTGGACCAGGAGGCTCAGGTCATTTTGTGAAAACTGTTCATAACGGAATTGAATATGGAATTGAACAAATACTTGCAGAAGCTTATGACCTTATGAAGAGAGTCAAAGGTATGAACGGTAAGCAAATGTCAGAGGTATTTGGTATTTGGAATAATACTGATGAATTAGCTTCTTATCTTGTTGAGATAACAGAGATTTGTCTAAATACAAAAGATGAGATAAGTGGAGATGATGTCGTAGAAAAAATATTAGATAAAGCTGGCCAGAAAGGTACAGGGTTATGGACTGTTGTAAGTGCTCTAGAACTAGGGGTATCAGTCCCAACTATTTATGCATCTTTAAATGCAAGAGTAATGAGTTCTTTAAAAGAGCAACGCAGTGAGATTGAGAAAACTATTCCATCTAAAGAGATAGAGGATTTTGATTTAGGAAATATATCAGATGGAATGAAACCTTTATTTGATGCTGTAGTTCTTGCCACAATAGCTAGCTATGCCCAGGGTATGGACATTTTAAGGGAAGCTTCTGCAGTGTATGACTATGGTTTGAATATGCCGTCAATTGCTCAAATATGGAAAGGTGGTTGCATCATTAGATCAAAATTATTAAGTAAAATTCAAGATGCTTATAACAAAGATCCTAATTTAAAAAATTTAATTTTTGATGATTGGTTCAATAATGAAATTGCGACAAGATTAGATAACTTAGCTAAAGTTGTTTCTTTATCAACAAAAGCTGGTATACCAGTTCCATGTTTATCCAGTACCTTAGATTATTTTAATAGTTATAGAACCAATAGACTTCCTCAGAACCTTGTTCAGGCAATGCGAGACTGCTTTGGATCTCATACATATGAAAGAATTGATAAGGAAGGTAGTTTTCATACTGAATGGATGAAATGATTGAAAAGGTTAAAAATGGATATAAACTTAACATTTACAAAGACAAGTTAGAGCTATCTACAGCGGTTTTTAAGTTTATTGAAAGTCATATTATTCATACTTTAAAAAAGAAAGACAGGTTCAAATTTTGTGTAAGTGGAGGTTCAACTCCTAAATCTGTCTATAAGCTTTTATCAAAAAGTGAACTTAGATGGGATATGGTTGATGTCTTTTTAGGAGATGAAAGATGTGTTGATCCAAATTCAGAATTGAGTAACTCGTTAATGTTGAAGAATTCACTGTTAACTAATTTTGGATCTAAAGCTTTTTTTTATGAAATTTTCAATGATTTAAATGCTGATGACGAAGCTACAAAAAATCAATATATTTCTAAATTATTTGAAAAATGCGGATCAAACCCTCCAACTTTTGATTTAACATTATTAGGTCTTGGAGACGATGGTCATACAGCCTCACTATTCCCTTATCAAAAAAATAATAATGTAGATGATTTTGTTATTTTTAATGAAGGTAAAGGTTTAAAAAGAATTTCATTAACTCCAAAGGTTATTTCAGCTTCTTCAAAGATAGTATTTTTAGTTAGTGGAGATTCTAAGAGAATTGCTCTTGAGAGGTTATTAGATGAAAAAGAGCTACCAGATAGAACACCCTCAAAATTAATAAAATCTGTTAATCAAATTTCAATATTTTGTGATCAGGAATCAGCAAAAGAATTAGAAATTTAGCTAAAGTCTATTAATAATTTAAATTATTTAATGAGTAAGAAAAAACTTTTATTCCAGAAAAAGGAGTTCGATGGTTGGAAAACATTAAATGATACTGTTATGGGCGGATCAAGTTCAGCTTTTTGTGAAATTTCAAATTCGGGTTTGATATTAAAGGGTAATATTGTCGAGAAAGCAGGAGGATTTGTTAGTTGTAGATCGTCTATATATAAACCTTCTTTAAATGTATCTGAGTATTCATCCTTTGAATTAAATATTGATGGACAAGGAAGAACTTTTAAATTTGCTGTCGCTTGTGAAGATGATCTACTAGGACTAACCGAATTTATTCCGGGTGGACTTAGATGGATTAAATCATTCACAACAAAAAAATTTGGGACAACAAATGTTCAAATTCCTTTTAGTGAGTTAAAACCTTCAGTAAGAGCTAATAAAGTACGTTTTCCATTTAAATTTAAGCCATCTAAAATTAAAAGATTGCAACTACTACACTCTAAGTTCGGTGATGATGGATTACTTAATAATGAGTTTAGACAGGGTTCTATAAAAGTTTTAATTAAATCAATAAGTGTTATTTGAAAATCCACCTAAAAATATAGAGAGCTTAATCGCTAAGTCAGCAGATTTAACAAATAAACCTTTTGTTCATTCTGTAGTAAAAATAAATGGTGAATACGAATTCGAAGATGAAGATATTGATTTAACAGTTAATATCTTATGTCGGGATAAAGAAGGTAAAAGATTAGAAATTTATGATCTTGAATTAGAACTTTTTAAATCAAATAAAGAGTTGGTTTTAGTAATCTCTAAGCTTAACTTCCCTGATGAACCAATATTATGGTGTGGAGTTAAAACATTATGGATGGATAGCAATAATGGGAAAAAATGCAACTCACCAAAATACAGCGCTAGATTGGAAAATTTAGCAAATAGGATAAAAAGTTTTATTGATTAAGAAAATAAAATTTGAGCTGATTTATAAATCAGTAACAGCCCCTAAACTTGATGTGCTTACGATTCTCGAATATTTTGAAAGAATTCCTCTTTTGTATTTTTGAATAGGTTTTACCCAATCTTTTTTTCTTTTTTCTAATTCTTCTTCAGATAAATCAACTTCAATTAGTTGTTTTACAGCATCTACTGTAATTAAATCGCCTTGTTTTATTAGAGCAATATTTCCTCCTACAGCAGCCTCTGGAGCTATGTGACCCACAACAAGACCATAGGTACCTCCGCTAAATCTGCCATCGGTAATTAAAGCCACCTTCTCTCCTAGCCCTTGACCAACAATCGCAGATGTTGGAGCTAACATTTCTCTCATGCCTGGACCTCCTACAGGACCTTCGTTTCTAATAACAACAACATCACCAGCTTTGATATCGTTATTTAATATCGATTTTAAACAATCTTCTTCACTTTCAAAAATCTTTGCGGGACCTGTTAATACAGGGTTTTTTACTCCGCTAATTTTAGCTACAGAACCTTCGCTCGCTAAGTTACCTTTTAATATCGCTAGATGTCCTTTTTTATAAAGAGGGTCATCTATGTCTCTTATGACATTTTGATTTGTTGGAGGCTTATCTGGAATATTCTGTAAGTATTCTGAGATGGTTTTGCCTTCAATGTTTTTGCAATCGCCATGAATTAATCCTGCATTCAAAAGTATTTTCATTACCTGTGGAATCCCACCTGCCTTATGAAGATCCACCGTCACATATTTACCACTCGGTTTAAGGTCACAAATAACGGGTACTTTTTGTCTGATTCTCTCAAAATCATTAATGTTGATATCTATTCCTGCAGTATTCGCAATAGCTAAGATGTGCAATACCGCATTTGTTGATCCGCCAATTGCCATAATTACTGATATTGCATTTTCAAATGCTTTCTTTGTCATTAGGTCTAGAGGTCTTATATCTTTTTCTATTGCAGAGACTAATATCTCAGCACTTTTATCTGCACTTAGTTCTTTTTCGAGATCTTCAGCAGCCATAGTGGAACTGTGAGGAAGACTTAACCCTAATACTTCAATAACCGCAGACATTGTATTAGCTGTAAACATTCCTCCACAGCTACCAGCACCAGGAATACAATTTTTCTCAACTTGGATTAGCCTTTCTTCATTAATTTTGCCTGATGTTAATTGTCCTACAGCTTCAAATGCACTAACAACAGTAAGATCTTCTCCATGCAATTTCCCAGGCTTTATTGTCCCTCCATAAATGAAAATTGAGGGAATATTCATTCTTGCAATCGCAATCATGGCACCCGGCATATTTTTATCACATCCACCTATAGCAAGTACTCCATCCATACTCTGAGCATTGCATGCTGTTTCAATTGAATCAGCAATAACTTCTCTTGAAACAAGGGAATATTTCATGCCCTCTGTTCCCATAGAAATGCCATCACTTACAGTTATAGTCCCAAACATCTGAGGCATCCCACCTGATCTTTTTATTGACTCTTCAGCTTTTAGAGCTAACTTATTTAAACCCATATTGCATGGTGTTATGGTGCTGTATCCATTAGCAACTCCAATAATAGGTTTATTAAAATCTTCATCATTAAATCCAACAGCTCTTAACATCGATCTGTTAGGGGATCTTTGCACACCTTGAGTTATTGCAGATGATCTTAGTTTATTCATATTATTTGAGAACCTTTTTTATTCTATTGCCCCAACTCTTCAAGTTGCTTCCTCACATCAGCAATTGCAGAATTAAGTTGCTCAACTTTCTTCTCCAGATTCTCTCCTTCAACTTCATTTATATTTTCATTTGAATCAATAGCTTCAGAGCCGTCTTGAATTCTGGAGGAATACATCATTGCTTTTTGTTTTTTTTCCTCCTTTCTTTTGTCTGCTTCGGAAATTAACCACCAAGCTAGACCTGCTGCTCCAATAAAAGCACCGCTTATTAATGATAAAAGATTATTTGAAGACGAATCTCTGTATTCAGACATTGGTAAAATATTTACTCCTATATTCTATATTAGTTCTTATCTTGAAATATAGTACTTAAACGCGATAAAGGATTCCCAATACCGGGAACTAATGATGGTGTTTTTTCATCTTCCTCATCTATGCAAGAAGTGTAAATTACCTGATTAGGGAATAATTTCGCAATTTCATTTAACCCTTTATTTGAGCAAATAGCAGTTATTAAAAGAATCCTATTTGAATCAACACCTAATTCCTTTAATTTAATTAAAGTTTCTAATGTTGCTGATTTTGTCGTTATTTGTTCTGAATAAAGTATAACTCCTTCATTTGATTCTATAGTTTTAGGAAGTTCTCCTAATGAGAGGGTTGAATTAGGAATTACTTCTTTAGATCCAAACCAAAGAGATAACCCTTCGGGCAACATTGCGAGAACTTTTATTGGATAATCATTATTAATAAAGAATCCATCTGCGTCCCCACTATCAGTATTTACTATTTCTTTTTTATATGGCAGCCAATTTCGTAATGCCTCATATGTAAGCCATTTCCCTAATTGCTCATATCCTGTTGAGTACAAAATATTTGGAGTATTTTTTTCTCGCAATATTGAAAGCCAATGTTTTATTAATGGATGAGGAGGAACAATAACCTTTAGTGACATTGCCATATATTTTCCTTTAAGATACTCTTACAAACTTTAAATACTTAAGTTCTAAAATACAGTCTTATTATGATTAAATCAATTGTTTTCCCCTCACTAAAGAATGCATTAATTACTTTGTTGATCGTTGGGATTTTATTTTTTAATTCTGTAAATTCTGCTTGGGCTAAAAGACCTCCTGAGATTAGAAACCAGCAAGACCTTAATTTAGAGCCAGATATGCATGGTCAAGATTTAAGCGGTAACGAATACGTTAAGTTTGATTTGAATGGGTTTAATTTCAGTGAAAGTAATTTAGAAGGCGCGGTGTTCAATAATAGTAAATTGCAAAATTCAAAGTTTAATGGAGCCAATTTAAGAGATGCATTAGCTTATGCAACAGATTTTACAGATGCAGATCTTTCGGATGTTAATTTTACAAATGCTTTATTAATGGAGAGTAATTTTGAAGGTGCAAAAATAGATGGTGCAGATTTTACTGATGCTGTTCTTAGTCGTACACAACAAAAACAATTATGTGCGATTGCTAATGGCATAAATAGTTCTACAGGAGAAAGTACAGAATATAGCTTAGGTTGTTAATAATCAAAGATGAAAAAAAAAATTCCAGTTATTGTTGTTTCGGGATTTCTTGGTTCAGGTAAAACAACTTTTCTAAGATATCTATTAAAAGAGAGTAATAAAAAATTTGGTTTAATAATTAATGAATTTGGTGATGTTGGAATTGACGGGGATTTGATTAAAAGTTGTGATAAATGTGATGAATCTGAAGAAGACTGCGTTATCGAATTAAACAATGGATGTTTATGTTGTACTGTTCAAGATGATTTTGTTCCCTCAATAAAAGCTCTTCTAGAATTTAATCCTCCTATCGAATCAATAATTATCGAAACAAGTGGCTTGGCACTACCAATTCCCTTAATTCAAGCACTTAACTGGCCTGAGATTAGGTCTTCCATCTATCTTGATGTAGTTGTTGGTATCGTTAATGGAGAATCAATGCTTAATGGTTCACCAATTAATGATTTAAATAAAATAACAAAACAATATAATGATACAGATAGAATTGATCACAACGCCTCTATTGAAGAACTCTTTGAGGAACAACTTGAAGTCTCTGATATCGTTTTAGTCTCTAGATCAGATATCTTAAATGATCATCAGTTTGATGTTGTAAAAAATAAAATCCAGGGAAGTCTAAACTCATCTACACCAGTCCTTAAATCCAAGAATGGCAAAA
>CACKJL010000010.1 GCA_902600395.1 uncultured Prochlorococcus sp.
AATTATCAATTAATTTTGATTTAGCTTCTACAGAATTTTCCGATTTTTCAATAATTTCGATAACCTTTTTTATGTTTCTTGTAGCTTTAGATAAACCTTCTGATATTTCTAGTTTTTCAAGAGTGTTTTTTAGAAAATAATAAGTTCTTTTTCTAATTGTTTCTTCTCTAAATTCAAGGAAATAGTTGAGATATTTTTTTAGGTTTAGTTGTACCGGCTTACCTTTAATTAAAGCTAAGAATATTGCACCAAAGTTCGTTTGGAGAGTTGTTTTTTTATATAAATTAGAAATAACAAGTTCAGAATTAGAATCTTTTTTTAATTCAATTACAATTCTCATTCCATCTCTATCGCTTTCGTCTCTAATATCAGAAATCCCATGAATCTTGCCGGTATTAACAAGTTCAGCGAGTTTTTCAATCCAACCTGCTTTATTGATTTGGTAAGGAAGTTCAGTAATGATAAGTGCATTTTTTTTATGTTTTCCTTTGCCTAAATTTATTTCTTCTCTATTTACAACTCCTCTAATTGTTATTGATCCTTTTCCAGTTTCATAAAGTTCCTCTATTGCTTGACTATAAATCAATTCTCCGCCCGTAGGGAAATCAGGTCCTTTGATAATGTCAGAAAGTTTGTTATCACTTATATCTTTATTTTTTACTAAAGCAACTAAACCATCTACAATTTCTCCTAGGTTGTGAGGTGGAATATTTGTTGCCATGCCAACAGCAATACCTGATGAGCCGTTCAACAATAAAAATGGAAGTTGCGCTGGAAGAACATCTGGTTCTTTTTGAGAACCGTCGAAGTTATTTGAAAAGTTTACTGTTTCTGATTCAATTTCTTCAAGAAATCCCTTATGAGCTATTGGCGCTAATCTGGTCTCAGTATATCTCATTGCTGCCGGGGGATCATTATCTACAGATCCAAAATTTCCATGTCCGTCAAGAGTAGGATATTTCGTTGAAAAACTTTGTACTAGCTTTACTAATGCATCATATACTGCTTGATCTCCGTGAGGATGGTATTTTCCAAGAACATCTCCTACAACTCTCGCACACTTCCTAAATGGTTTATCAGGTGTTAAGCCTAATTCGTACATCGCAAATATTATCCTTCTTTGTACAGGCTTAAGACCGTCTCTTGCATCAGGCAGAGCGCGTCCAACTATTACGCTCATTGCATACTCCAAATAAGAACGTTGCATTTCTTCTTGAAGTGAGATAGAAGTGAAGTTTTTCTTATCCATTAGAGCGTAAAATTGAAAAATTATTGATTAACTAAATTAAGACTAATAGGTAAAAAAATAATTACCAGTATTGAAAACTATGATGATTCGCTTATTTTGGATTTTGCCAGCACTACATCTTTTTTTAGTTGTTCATTTTTTAAAAGTATTTCTGTAGAGGCTTGTAATTTTTCTCCCCATAATTGTTCTTTTCTATAATCGTAATTCACATATTTGGGATCTTTAGCTAAAGCTTTTTTTGCTAGCTGAATTGCTAATTTAGTATCATTGACTTTTATACATGAGGCCAGCCCTAGTAATGGTTCAGCATTTTCCTCAATTAAGAGTGCATTTTCAAAAAGTTTAATTGATAGATTTACATTGTTTCTTTCGAAATAAGCTAAACCCTGATTATTGATTGCTTGCCAGAAATTAGGTTTAATTTTTATAGATTTTTCAAACAATTTGATAGCCTCCAGGTATTTTTTTTCCATTAATAAAATATTTCCTAATTGAAAAAAAGCTTTGTGGTTATTAGGCTCAATCTTTATTCCTTTTTCTAAAGCACTCTTTGCCTTTGCATTTTGGGAAATTCTTAAGTAAACATTACTTTTAGCAAAATATATTTCGCTAATATTTGAATTGATTTGTTCTGCTTTATTTAGAGAATTTAATGCGTTTTTGTATTGTTTGTTAGCTATTTCTGCTTCAGCTAAAATTAACCATAGTTTTTCATCTTTTGCATTTATTTTTACAGCTAATTTAGCTAAGTTAAGACTGTCTTCATATTGACCAAAATAAAGTAGTTGATATGCATTTTTGCCAATATATAAACTTTGCTCCTCTAAATTTTTTATTGTTGGTAAATAATAGTAGGGAACTATTGCTTGAATTTTTTCTACTTGAAAAAAGTAAAAAAAGATCAAAGAGATCAAGATTGTTTTTTTTAAAAACTTATTCATATTTTAATTTTTTATTATTTATGTTTGCTTGTATGTTTCTTTTCCACATCCATGGTTTAATTCTTTTTAACGTAGTTCCTTTAAGATTTTCTTGCCACTTTTTATCATCCCAATTGAGAGACTCAATATTAAGATTTTTAATCCATTCTTTTGGTGTTGTCTCATAATTATTGTTGTATGGCACTGATTTATTCCATGGACATACATCTTGGCAAATATCACATCCAGCGACCCATCCACCTAAATTTTTTTCTATTTTCTTTGGAATAGTTTTATCTCTGTTTTCTATTGTGTGATACGCAATGCATAGATCTGATTGTATGACAAAAGGTTCTACTATTGCCTTTGTGGGACAATGGTCAATACAAATATCACATTTCCCACAAAGTGATTGATGAGGTTTATCTGGCATTAAATCTTTTGTGAGAATTATAAAACCCAAAGTAAACCAAGAACCATTTTTTTTGCTGATTAAATTACTATTTTTACCTATCCAACCAATTCCTGCCTCCTCAGCCCATGCTTTTTCAAGAAGCGGAGATGTATCAACGCATATTTTCCATTTGCAATCAGGAATTTCTAAATTGATCCATTTACCAATATTCTTTAATTTTTTGTGAATTACTTTATGATAATCCTCTCCTTGGCTAAATTTAGCTACCTTGAGAAAATTGTTGTTGTTGTTTTGTGAGTTAATGTAAGTAAATCCAACGCTTAAAACACTTTTTGCATCTTCAAAAAGTGAGCCTATATTTTTTCTTTTTTCTGATTGCATCCATGTCATTTCAGCATGGTGGTTTTTTGATATCCATCTTTCTAATGCACGAGTTCTTAATTTTATTCGCGAACTACCAGGTATTGATGCTATGCCCGCTACTGCAAAACCTTCAAAAATAGCCCTTTCTTTTAATTTTCTACTTATTTCTTTTCTGTCTTGAATAGCATCAATCATTTCTTTATTTTTTATAGCAGTCTTTTAAAAGTTATTTTTGGAGAATAAACTTATAAATAAAATAGATATATTTAAGAAAAATATATCCTAACTCAGTAAAAACAGTTAAATTATTAGTAAAGTTAATATAGTTAAAACATTATTTTGGTTGAATCTAATCAAAATCAAGATTCGAATTTAGGATCTAGGCTGCAACAAGATCTCAAAAATGATCTTATAGCGGGGTTGTTGGTTGTAATACCCTTGGCAACAACAATCTGGCTGTCATCATTAGTTAGTAAATTTGTTTTAACGTTAGTTACTTCAGTTCCAAAGCAACTAAACCCTTTTATTACTTTAAATCCTTTATTACAAGATTTAATTAATCTCACCTTAGGTTTAACTGTTCCTTTATTAGCTATTTTGCTTATTGGCTTGATGGCGAGAAATTTTGTAGGAAGATGGCTATTAGAATTTGGAGAAGGCACTTTATCAAAAATTCCTGTAGCTGGAGCGGTTTATAAAACTCTTAAACAATTGCTAGAAACTTTCTTAAGTAATAAATCCAATAGATTCAGACGAGTTGTTTTAGTTGAATATCCTCGTGAGGGATTATATAGTGTAGGCTTTGTGACTGGAGATGTAGGGCCTTCTCTACAGCCAGAATTGGAAGAAAAGTTACTTAGTGTTTTCATCCCTACAGCACCAAACCCAACTACTGGTTGGTATACACTCGTTCCTGAGTCTTCTGTTAAAGATTTGGATATTTCAGTTGAAGATGCTTTTAGAACAATAATTTCTGCTGGGATAGTTAATCCAGATGAGAAAAATAACACTTCAAATCCAACATTTTCAAAATTATTTTCTCAACTACGAGCTTCCACTAATACTTCTTCTTAATTGATGCATAATAGATCCCTTTCTAGAGAATTATCTTTAATTTCTCTTGGCCTTATAAAAGATAAAGGTGATTTTAAATTAAATAAATTCCAGATAGAAGAAATTTTTGAATCTGCTTTGGATTCTCTAATAAATCATTGCAGAGAGGAATTAGATAATTGTGAGTCAGACTTAGAAAATGCTTCACAAAAGATATTAGATAGTGAATTGCAAGAAGGTGTTGAGTCCTCTTATTCAAATGTTCGTGATGAGTTAAAAAAATCTCTCATAAAAATTGAAACTGTAATGAATACACTCTCTGTAACTTTAGACTTTCCAAAATTAATTGTTTCTAGTGATCAAAAAGATATTAGAGAGGATGTAAATCAAAGAATTTGTAATATAGTAAATAATCTAAAGAGTATTGATTCCGATATTGATCAAGTAATGGATGGCTGGAGATTAAAAAGATTGCCAAGAATTGATAGGGATATTCTTCGTTTAGCGTACGCGGATATCAATTTTTTACACACACCTGTTGCTGTTGCTTGTGATGAGGCTGTTAATTTAGCTAATAAATATAGTGATTTGCAAGGAAGAAAATTTATTAATGGAGTTTTAAGGAGATTACAAACAATTTAATTGTCATAATTATTTGATATAAATAAATAGTATTTTAAAAATTTTAATTACGAACTATATATAGTAATGACTAATATTAATTCTGATAATTCTCGCGAATGGGCTGCACAAGCTTATGCACTTTTAAAAAAAAGACAGGAAGAGCAAAAGCAAGAATTAGAGAGACAGGAAGAGCAAAAGCAAGAATTGATTGATATTTCTAATAAAGAAAATACTTCTGGACCGTCTAAAACTATTGCTGACCCTGAATTAGGGGAATTTGATGATAATTTTACTTGGTCTGCAATGATATTAGCTGCTCAAGGAAAAAAAATAAATCAAATATCGATTGATGAAATTGATTGGCTAACTAAATTACGGAGAGGATTAGAAGAAACCCGAAAAGGATTTGTTACCGAATTATTGGATAAATTGGGAGATGATCCTCTTACACCAGAATCTCTTGATGATTTAGAGACGCTTTTAATAAGAGCTGATGTAGGGATTAATTCAACCGATAAAGTTATAAGTTCTCTTAGAACAAAATTAAACGAGGAAGTTGTGGGTGGAGAAGCAGGAATAAAATTCTTGAAGAAGGAATTAAAATTAATTATCGATAAACCAATAAAAAATTCGGGTACTGATCTTTTAGTTCCCCAAAAGGGTAAGTTAAATGTCTGGTTACTAGTAGGAGTTAACGGCGTTGGAAAGACTACAACATTAGGAAAATTAGCATATTTGTCATCAAAAAGTAATTATAAAACTTTGATAGCTGCTGCTGATACTTTTAGAGCGGCTGCAGTAGAACAACTTAAAGTATGGGGAGATAGAAGTAATGTTGACGTTATATCTAATCAATCAAAAAATGCTGATCCAGCTGCTGTAGTTTTTGATGCAATTAATTCTGCAAAAAAAAGAAATGTTGATTTATTACTTGTTGATACAGCGGGTAGATTGCAAACAAAAAATAATTTGATGGATGAATTAGCAAAAATAAAAAAAATTATTGATAAAAAAGTCCCAGATGCGATTGTTGAATCATTATTAGTTTTAGATGCAAGCCAGGGTCAAAATGGCTTAAAGCAAGCAAAAAGTTTCGCTAAATCAGCAGATTTAAGTGGCGCAATTATTACTAAATTAGATGGTACTTCAAGAGGAGGAGTCTCTTTAGCTGTATCTGAAGAAGTAAATTTGCCTATAAGGTTTATTGGAGCTGGAGAAGGAATCAAGGATTTGAGGCCATTTAATAGTTATGAATTTGTAGAGGCTATGCTTGCAGATAAATAAATATTTAATTAATTTTTTTTAAAAATTTAAATTTAGTGTTAAAACATATTTATCTATTAGATTTGTTTTGACAAATAATCAAAAAGAAAAAATATTTTCGAATAAAATTATTCAAAATTTTTTAGAAAATGAACCTAAAGTAACTTTAGAAAATAAATATAAATTTGCTGAAATTGCATCTTCTTTAGCATATTATTTGAAATCATTTTCCAACATAAATAAACTGTTAGATTATGTAAGTTTAATTTTTAAACATATTTTTTCTGAGAATATAATTTTAATTATTCCTTTAAATTATGAAGGGGATATATGGAATGAAAATATAAAAATTTCTGCTAATTATGAATATTTAACAATTCAAGAAGAAATTAATAGTTTTTTAAATCAATTTCATTTTTCAAAAAATTTTAAAATAAAGGAAATTCTAAATTTTGAAAATGCTTTAAAAAATAAATTTAAAGATTATAAAATTGAAACAAAAAAAATAATATCTAGAAGTAAATGTAGAGGATTTATCTATATTTTTAGCAAAGATATTTCTAGACAGTCGATTACTGAAGATGGCAATTTTAATTTTATTGAAAATTGTTTAGCTGTTGGATTAGAAAATTACTCCTTAATAAAAACAAAGAAAAAGCATGAAAACGTGGATAGAGAAATTTCCACTGGTGCTGAAATTCAATCTCAATTACTCCCAGATTATTGTCCAATTATCCATGGTATAGATCTGGCCGCACATTGTAGACCAGCTCTTCAGCTAGGTGGTGATTACTATGACTTCATGTGCTTAAAGACGGATATCTCTGAAAAAAGAAAAGAAAAATCAAGATGGGCCTTTGTAATAGGTGATGTCATGGGTAAAGGGATTCCAGCCGGTCTTTTAATGACTATGTTAAGAGGGATGCTACGCGCAGAGGTTCTTACAGGTCTGCCTCCAGATAGAATTTTGCATGACTTGAATCAACTAGCAATAAATGATTTAGATCAATCCCATAGATTTGTGACATTATTTTATTCAGATTATGACCCTAGAACTAGAAAATTGAGATTTGCTAATGCAGCACATAACCCTCCTTTGCTTTGGAAAAGTTCAGATCAGAAAATTATTAAATTAGATGCAAATGGATTTGTACTTGGACTACAAAAAGATGCTGAATATCATTGTGGTGAAATCAAGCTTAATCAAAATGATTTAGTTCTTTATTACACAGATGGAGTAATTGATACTTCAAACTCTTTAGGGCAAAGATTTGATGAGGAGAGATTAATTAAAACTCTTATAAAATTATGTAAGCAATCTTATACATCCGAAGAAATTTTAAATAAAATATTTAAAAAGTTAGATGATTTTACAGGGCAAAATAGAAACCTTGAAGATGATGCTTCGATGGTTATTTTTCAATTAAAATAGATATTTTTTGTCACTTTTATAAAAAAATGCTTTATTAGAGATACTTAAAGTTACTAATTGATATGGCAAAAGTTTGGAGTAAAAGGTTTGATAATGCACTTGATCCTTTTATTGAAAAGTTTAATGCCTCAATTTGTTTTGATAGAAAGCTTATACTTGAAGATTTAGATTGCTCGATTGCTCATGCGAAAATGCTTAGCAAAACTAAAGTTTTATCCTCTTCTGAAGCTTTGCAAATTATTAATGGATTAGAATTAATAAAAGTTGAGTATTTGGAGGGTAAATTTACTCCAGGTCCACCTTCTGAAGATATTCATTATTGCATAGAAGAAAAGTTGATAAGTTTAATTGGTGAAACTGGAAAAAAATTACATACAGGTAGAAGTAGAAATGATCAAGTTGGTACAGATATAAGATTGTGGCTAAGAAAAGAGATTGACAATATTGAAATTTTAATAATTGATTTGCAAAAATCTTGCTTAAATCTTGCTAAATCCAATATTTATACTTTAATTCCTGGATATACCCACATGCAAAGAGCACAACCATTATCTTTGGCTCATCATTTTTTGGCTTATATAGAAATGCTCCAAAGAGACCGTGAAAGGTATAAAGAAGTACGCTCAAGAGTTAATATTTCTCCTTTAGGAGCTGCAGCATTAGCTGGAACAAAAATAAAAATAGATAGGCACTTTACCGCTACAGAATTAGGTTTTAAAAAGATTTATAAAAATAGCATTGATGCAGTAAGTGATAGAGATTTTTGTATAGAGTTTGTTTCTGCATCTGCGTTGTTGATGTCTCATTTAAGTAAAATTTCAGAGGAAATAATTTTATGGGTAACTGATGAATTTTCTTTTGCAAAATTAACAGATAAATGTGCAACGGGAAGTAGCTTAATGCCGCAGAAAAAAAATCCTGACGTTCCAGAATTAATAAGAGGTAAGACAGGAAGAGTTTATGGACATCTACAAGCATTATTAACGATGGTTAAAGGGGTACCACTGTCATACAATAAGGATTTTCAAGAGGATAAAGAGCCAATATTTGATACTGCAGAAACAATATCTTCATGTATTAAAGCAATGACTATTTTAATTAATGAGGGTATTGAATTTAATATTAAAAATTTAAATGATTCTGTAGAAAACGACTTTTCTAATGCTACTGATTTGGCAGATTATTTAGTTGGTAAAGATGTTCCTTTTAGGACCGCCTATCAAGTTGTTGGTCAAATAGTTAAATATTGCTTGGAGAGAAAAATGTTATTTAAAAATCTCACAATTGATGAATTTAAAAAATTTCATCCTGAATTTGATGAAGATGTTTTTGTAGATCTGAAACCTCTTAATGTCGTTAAATCACGAAATAGCGAAGGTGGTACAGGTTTTGCTCAGGTAGAAAAAGAGGTAAATAATTGGCAAAAAAGATTGTTGCTTTGAATATCAAGTATTTTTCTACAACAAGGGTATGCTTTGAAGTAGAATAACAGAGCAACGTTATGGGACTACTCATTGTAGTTTTTTTTAAGAAAATTTTTTTGTTGAGTTTAAAGTGAGTATTTTTGTTGGCAATTTGCCGTTCCGCGCAGAGCGTGAAGACGTTATACAGTTGTTTGTTCCTTTTGGCGAGGTTTTAAATTGTTCTCTTCCATTGGAGAGAGATACTGGAAGGAAAAGAGGATTTGCATTTATTGAAATGGTAGATGAGGCGACTGAGTCAAAAGCTATTGATGGTTTGCAAGGCACGGAGCTTATGGGTAGACCATTAAGAATTAATAAAGCTGAGCCGAGAGGTTCTGGCGGATCTCGTAGAGGAGGAAGAGGCGGCTACGGCGGTGGCAATAATGGTGGCTATGGCGGTGGCGGCTATGGCGGTGGCTATGGAGGTGGCAATAATGGTTCTAATAGCTCTAACGCTAATAAATCTTCTGGAGCAGAAGGTTGGGAAGATAGAAGTTATGGAAATTCTTCTGATAATTCTGAATATGAAAATGGTAGGAGCAGAAGAAAAAGGGGAGTGTCCAATGAGAGCAATGCTTCAAACGAGACAAATTAATAACCCATTTCTTCAAGTGCTGTCGTTAATTTAAATAAATATTCAATATTTAATTCATTTTTTATAGATTTATTAGAAATTTGATTTCTCCAAATTTTAGCCTTTGGTATACCTTCAACTAAATTTATAAGATGTTTACAAATATCCCAAGATTTTCCTCCATTACTTACATGCGCCTCTATGTATGGAATTAAGGAGAATATAATATTTGAAGCTGATTTGGTTTTTTTATTAATTCCATAAATCTTTTGATCAATTTCAGCCCATCTCAAGGGATGTTTATAAATTGATCTTCCAATCATGACCCCATCAAAATCACTCAAGGCTTTTAGTGATTCATCGATATTTGTTAAACCTCCATTAATTTCTATTAACAGTTCTGGATTTGATTTTTTCAATTTTTTTACTACATCATAATTTAGTGGTGGTATGGACCTATTTTGTTTTGGATTTAGACCTTTTAATATGGCTTTCCTTGCATGAACTGTAAATCTGTCTGCACCAGCATTTGCGATAATTCTTACGAAATTATTCAAATTAACGAAACTATCATCATTGTCTACACCGATTCTGTGTTTAATCGTAACTGGTAAGTTGCAATTATTTTTTAAGGATTCTATACATTTTGCTGCTTTTTCAGGTTCTTTCATAAGTGAAGCCCCAAAATTTCCAGAACAGACCCTTGGACTAGGACAACCAACATTAAAGTTTATTTCGTCATAACCCCAATCTTGTGCCATTCGTGCTGCCTCTTTAAGGATTTTAGGATCGTCTCCTCCAAACTGAATTGATATCGGGTGTTCTTCATCATTAAAATCTAGAAAATTTTCTTTTTTATTTGTAAAAACTAAACTCTGGGCCACAATCATTTCCGTATACAAAAGAGCTTTAGAACTTATTTTTCTCATTATCATTCTGAAGTGCTTATCAGTACAATCCATCATTGGAGCAATACTTAATTTATGAATATTTTTAATAGAATTAGGTTTAATGATATCCATTATTTTTTCGTGATTTAAATATATGAATCAATTTCTATCAAGAAGAACTTTTATTCTAATTCCTACCATGTCAATCTTAAAAAAAATCTTTAATCCCATGAAAGTATTAGCATCTTCACTGCCTTCTAAAGAAGAGTGGAATTTATCAAAAGATGAATGGAAGGCTAGGCTAAGTCCAGAATCATATTATATTTTGAGGGAGGAAGGGACTGAAAGAGCTTTTAGCAGCCAATTAAATAATGAGAAGAGGAAAGGTATTTTTCACTGTGCAGGATGCGATTTTCCGCTTTTTTCCTCAGATAAAAAATTTGATAGTGGTACAGGATGGCCAAGTTTTTGGGACTCAATTCAAGGATCAGTGGAAACAAAAGTTGATTTTAAGTTAATTGTTCCTAGAACCGAATATCATTGCTCCAGATGTGGAGGTCATCAGGGACATGTCTTCAATGATGGGCCACTTCCCACTGGCAAAAGATACTGCAATAATGGATTAGCATTAAGGTTTGTTCCTGAATAAATATTTGTGCGGCCTTCCGCAACTTGTTTTGTGCATCACTTTATTGGAAAATAGTTTTATTAAATTTTAGAAAAATGATTGAAAATCAATCAGACAATATTGATAATAAAGAAAATGATGATTCTAATCAGGATAATCTTCCTGAAGATACATCATCTACCCAAAATTCAACTACTGAAATTGATGAATTATCTTCTCAAAAAACAGAAGAAATAAATACTGAAGAATTAAAAAATACTATCTCAAATAATGATGCAAGATTAGAACAATTAGAAAAAGAGCATGAAACATTAAAAAATCAATATGTAAGGATTTCAGCAGATTTTGATAATTTCAGAAAAAGGCAGTCTAGGGATCAGGACGATTTAAAAATCCAACTTGTTTCAAAAACTTTAACTGCAATAATACCTATTGTTGACAATTTTGAGAGAGCAAGACAACAACTTAAACCAGAAAGTGAAGAAGCTCAAGCTCTTCATAGAAGTTATCAAGGATTGTATAAACAACTAGTAGAAGTTTTAAAACAACAGGGAGTTTCACCCATGAGAGTTGTTGGTCAGCAATTTGATCCAAACTTGCATGAAGCTGTATTAAGAGAACCTAGTGAAGAGTTTGAAGAGGATTTTATTATTGAAGAATTGCAGCGAGGATATCACCTAGAAGGTAAGGTTTTGAGACATGCATTGGTTAAGGTTTCTATGGGACCTGGCAAACAAAATTCACAACAGGAAGTAGAAAAGGATACAGTTGAAGGGGATGTTAATTCAGAGGCAAATACTTCTGAAGATGTATAAATTCCAAATTCTTATTTGAGCATTATCTAATGGCTGATTTTTACCAAATACTTGGAGTTTCAAGAGATGCTGATGCGGATACCTTAAAAAGGGCTTATAGAAAATTAGCACGACAATATCATCCTGATGTTAATAAAGAACCTGGAGCGGAAGATAAATTTAAAGAAATTGGTAAGGCTTACGAAGCATTAGCTGATCCTGAAACTAGAGCAAGATATGACCAATTTGGAGAGGCTGGCCTTGGCGGTGCAGCTGGAATGCCTGATATGGGAGATATGGGTGGCTTCGCAGATTTATTTGAAACTTTTTTCAATGGCTTTGGGGGGCAAAATCCACAAGGAGGAAGAACACAAAGAAGAGGTCCTCAACAAGGAGATGATCTAAGGTATGACCTTAATGTTGACTTTAAAGATGCAATTTTTGGCCAACAAAGAGAAATTAAAATTCCTCATTTGGAGACATGCGAAGTCTGTAGGGGAACAGGTGCAAAACCAGGAACTGGCCCCAAAACTTGTTCAACATGTGGTGGAAGTGGACAAGTTAGAAGAGCTACAAGAACACCTTTTGGTAATTTCACACAAGTAGCTGAATGTCCTTCATGTAATGGTGTTGGCCAGATAATTGCAGATCCATGTGTAACTTGCGGCGGCAATGGCGTAAAGCAAGTTAGAAAAAAATTAAGAATTAATATTCCTGCAGGAGTTGATACTGGCACTAAATTAAGAGTTTCCGGTGAGGGAAATGTTGGTTTGAAAGGAGGTCCACCTGGAGATCTTTATGTTTTTATAAAGGTTAAGAATGATTCAAAACTTAAAAGAGATGGTGTAACTATTTACTCAGAAATAGCAGTAAATTATTTACAGGCTATTTTAGGTGACACTGTAAAAATTACTACAGTTGATGGAGATGTTAATTTAAAAATTCCAAGTGGTACGCAGCCAAATACAACTCTTTCACTTGAGAATAAAGGGGTACCTAGACTTGGTAATCCGGTTGCGAGAGGAAATCATGAAGTCTTAGTAAAAGTAAAATTACCGACTCGTATAACCGAAGCAGAACGAGAGCTTTTAGAGGGTTTAGCTTCTCAATACTCAGATAAAAATATTAATTCTAGTAGTGGACTTTTTAGTAAATTATTTGGTAAAGAATCTTAATGACTTCCTTAAAGCATTTGGATCTTAAATCTGTTCCATGTCCTTTAAATGTAGTCAAAATTAAATTGGCTTTGGAGAAGTTATCTAAAAATGAGCAACTTATTGTTGAACTAGATAAAGGTGAACCAGAAGAAATGGTATTAAACAATTTAAAAGAGATGGGATGTTTCTTTAAACAAATTAAAGAAAATGAAAAATTTATAAAAATAAAAATATTGAATGAAAATTAATAGTAAATATTTAGGTTTAGTTACGAAAAAATTTAATGATTTTTTTTTAGTTGATTTAAAAAATCAAGAAAACTCTGGAATTAGCGAGAAATTTTTATGTAAGGTTAAGAAGTCTATAAATTTCAAGGATCAATTAATTTATGTTGGAGACGAAGTAGCGATTGAAAAAATTGATTTTAAAAGTAAACGCGCATTAATAACAAGTCTAAAAAAAAGAAAAAATCTTTTAGTTAGACCCTCAGTTGCAAATATTTCTAACATATACGTTATTTTTTCTGTTGAAGAACCAGATTTAAATTTATCTCAAGTTAATAGGTTTTTGATATCAGCAGAATCAATGGGAGTTGAAGTCTCATTAGTTTTGACAAAGTGTGATTTAATTTCTGATAAAAGAAGATCATATCTACTTGATAAATTTGAGAAATGGGGTTACCAAGTAATTACTTTAAATTTACAGAAATCTGATTGTTTTAAAAATTTATTAGCCGAATTAAAGCAAAAAGAATGTTCAATTTTTATGGGCCCTTCAGGTGTTGGTAAAACTACTTTGCTAAATATGATTATTCCAGGTCTTCAAAATAGTACTTCTCCAGTTTCTAATAAAATTAAGAGAGGAAAAAATACTACTCGAAATGTTGAGTTATTTTCTATTTCGCATCAAAGTTACATTGTGGATACTCCTGGTTTTAATATGCAACCCCTAGAGGTTGATATTAACTTGTTACCAAATCTTTATTCAGAAATATATAAACAGGTAATCGAAGAAGGAATTAAGTGTAAATTTCGTAACTGCTTACATTTAAACGATCAGGGATGCAATTTAAATAAATCTTTCGAAAGATATTCTTTTTATAAAGAAATGATTGAGTCTTCTAAGAGTCACTATTATCAAAACCAGGAAGATTAAGATTTAATCCACCAGTCAAATCATTCATCCTTTCTTTCATAGTTGTAGTTGATAATTCATGAGCTTTTTGAATAGCTTGTAGAATATTTCGCTCTATTTTTTCTTTATCTGCATTTAAAATATTCTCTTGTACTTCTACCTTTAAAGGAAGTTGGTTTCCACTTATCCAAACTTTTATCATCTCATCATCACTTTTGCCTTCAATCTCCATATTTTCAAGTTCATCTTGTAATTTTTGAGCATCTTGCTGAATTTGTTTAGCTTTTTTAAAAGCTTCTGTAAGTTGTCCAAAGTTAGGAAGTCCAAAACCCGCCATTTTGTAAAAACGTTTCTTTAGTTAGGATAGTCAAAACCAATCATTCTTACTTCCGGTTGCAAATAAATACCTTTGTTTTGTAGTACTTTTTGTTGAATTACTGTTATTAATTCATAAATATCTTTTGAGCTTGCTGAAGAAGTGTTTATTATAAAATTTGAATGCATTGTAGAAATTTCAGCACCGCCAATTTTAAATCCCTTTAAACCCATATCATCAATTAATTTTGCTGCATAATTATTTTCAGGATTTTTAAAAACACTACCAAAACTTGGTTGATGATATGGTTGTGTTTCTGTTTTTAATTTAAGGTTATTTTTGGTTGTTTGAATTAATTTTTCTAGATTTCCATTTGGTTCAAAACCTAATCTTGCACTAATAATTGTTAAATCATTGCTTTGAAAAGAGCTAAATCTATAATCAAAATTGATATCTTTTTTTTCAATTTCAAGTTTTTGATGAGTTTTATTATTAATAACTTTTACGGAAATAAGATTTTTTGCTAGCGATAAATCACCTGTGCCAGCATTCATATAAATTGCTCCTCCTAATGTTCCTGGAATTCCTACAGCCCATTCCCCTCCTTGTAATCCATTTTTAGCAAGAGAATTAGATAATGTTGGGAGCATTACACCTGCTTCCGCTTCAACTATTCCTGAATATGGCTCTATCTTTAGAGATTTCAATTTTTTTGTACAAACAACTAAGCCATTTATGAAAATATTATTTATTAAAAGATTTGAACCTGCGCCAATTATATGACATTTTTGTTTGTTTAAATTAGCCCATTTTATTAGATATGAAAGTTCTTCAACGCTTCTTGGCTCAGCAAAATATTTAGCCACTCCTCCTACTTTTATAGTTGTATAACTACTTAAATTACAGTTTTCAGTAAAAATTTTTTTATTCATAAATTAGTTATTCTTTTTAATTATTTTTTTTAAAATTGACCATAAATTATGACAATCACCGGCTCCCATATTCAAAATTAAATCCCCTTTTTGAGTTAATTTGTAAAAATTATTTATAAATTCATAATAATTATTTATGTAACTAACATTTTTATTTTTTTTATAAATTATATCAGTGATAATTTTCGAAGTAATTTTATCTTCGTTTCCTTCTCCTGCTCCATAAATACTGGTTACATAAATAACATCTGCTTTTGATAATTCTTCAGCGAATTCTTTAGTAAATTGCTTTACTCGAGAGTATCTATGAGGTTGAAATATGGCTATTAATCTACTTTTTTGAAATTCATTATTATGTTTCTGCTGAAGAAATAATCTTCCTAATTTAATCGTCTCTTTTATTTCGTTTGGGTGATGTGCGTAATCATCATATAAATTTCTTTCATCTATTTGGCCTCTAAATTCAAATCTTTTTTTTGGGAGTTTCAGATATTTTATATTTTTCTTTATTTCTATAAAATCTACTCCTATCATTCTTGAAGCTGCTATTGCTGCAGTGACATTAGAAAGATTGTGTAATCCTGGAATTGGAATATTTAAACTACTAATAAAATTTTCATTTTCATAATATTTTCCAATCGTATACTTTGAATTAATTTCAGTCGGAATTATTGCATAAGTTACGTTTTTAGCTTTAGTGTTTGACCACTTATAATTTGAATAAAAACTATTTCTTGAGGTTTCACAATCAAAATTAAGTAGTAATTTTTTAGAGTTTTTAGCGAAACTTTGAAAAGAAGATATGACTTCACTTAAATTAGAAAAGTGATCGCAATGATCAAAATCAATGTTATTGATTATTCCGATATCAGACTTATATTTAATAATTGTCCCATCAGATTCATCAACTTCAGCTACTAAGTATTTTGTATTTTCTAAATGACAATTAGAGTTGTACAGAGGAATTATTCCTCCAGTTATTGAAGAAGAATTACGTGTACATAACTCAAGAATTGTAGATAGAAATGTACTGGTTGATGTTTTTCCGTGGCTGCCGGCTACCGCCAATGAAGTATAAGTGCGCATTAGCATTGCAAGTATTTCTGAACGATGTTTTATTGATAAATTTTTTTCTCTGCAGTACGAAAATTCTTCATTTTCTGGCTTGATTGCTGAGCTTACAACAAAATTAATCAATTTGTTGGTAAATTTTGAAATAACAAATTCAATATTTTGTCGAATTTGAGAAGTAAAGATTACTGCACCTAATTTCTCCAATTTATGAGTTTCATCGTTTTTAACCAAATCAGATCCTGAAACTGAACAACCTTTTTTAAGTAAACCTATTGCTAATGCTGACATCCCAATACCTCCAATCCCAATAAAATGGAAATGACTTTTCAATAGTAATTTTTTATCCAATGTTTATCTATTACTTAAAATCAAAATAACTTCTAGGTAAAATTTTGCTATTTTTTTTTAAAAAAAATGTTTTTTTTCCTTGAATTAATACAAAACTAGACTTATTTGCTTAATAAATCAAAAAAACCTTACGTTATTGCACAAAATTCAGTATGATCAGCAACTTAGGTTAATCATTTAGAAATTATTAGTTATGACTTTGCGTGTTGCAATTAACGGCTTTGGCAGAATTGGTCGAAACTTTATGCGTTGTTGGCTTAGTAGAGGGGCTTACACCAATATTGAAGTAGTTGGAATTAATGTTACCTCAGATCCTAAGACTAATGCTCATCTATTAAAGTATGACTCAGTCCTTGGTCAACTTGATGGTGTTGATATTCAATATACTGATGATACTTTTGTTATTAATAACAAGACAATAAAATGTTTCTCTGATAGAAACCCAATGAATCTCCCTTGGAAAGACTGGGGTGTCGATTTGGTTATTGAATCTACCGGAGTATTTAATACAGATGTAGGTGCAAGTAAGCACTTAGAGGTAGGAGCAAAAAAAGTCATTTTAACCGCTCCTGGTAAAGGTGATGGAGTTGGTACTTATGTAGTTGGAGTCAATGCTGATACATATAAACACAAAGATTATGATATTTTGAGTAATGCTAGTTGCACAACAAATTGTTTGGCTCCAGTAGTTAAAGTTTTAGACCAAACTTTTGGGATTAACAAAGGTTTGATGACTACAATCCATAGTTATACAGGGGATCAAAGAATTTTAGATAATAGTCATAGAGATCTCAGAAGGGCTAGAGCCGCTGCTACAAACATTGTTCCTACTTCTACAGGAGCTGCAAAAGCAGTAGCTCTGGTATACCCAGAAATGAAAGGCAAATTAACAGGAATTGCAATGAGAGTTCCAACTCCTAACGTTTCAGCAGTAGATTTTGTTTTTGAATCTTCTAAATCTGTCTCAGCTGAAGAAGTCAATAATGCTCTTAAGGAAGCATCTCTAAGCTCAATGAAAGGGATTATTAAATATGGCGATGAACCATTAGTGTCAAGCGATTATGCAGGTACCAATGAATCATCAATTGTAGATAGTGATCTTACTATGTGTATTGGAGATAACCTTGTAAAGGTGCTTGCATGGTATGACAATGAGTGGGGTTATAGTCAGAGAGTAGTAGATTTAGCAGAGATTGTTGCTAAAAATTGGGAGTAATTAAAAGTGTTTGAATGGTGTGTTATTAAGTAATTTATTTTTTTTATTATCTTTAAATTCTATTGATGGTTCACCGTTAGTAAAAAACCCAATCTCGTTAATATCTTTATCAAGTTTAGACAAATTCTTTGCCCATTTTTTTGGCAAAGAGAAAACTAATTCATAATCTTCACCTCCAAAAAAATAATATTCGTCCCATTTATCTCCTTTAGGCCAATCCTTATCTTTAGGTATTTTTTCATGATTTATAATCGCTTTACAGTTGCTAGCTATTGCTAAATCTTGTAAGGCTTGAAATAAACCATCACTACTATCAGTACATCCTATTCTCTTTATATTTTTATTGGAGCGAGTTTTGAGGAGTTTATTGAGAAAATTTGGGTAAACTCTAGGACGACAAAAATGTTCAATGGACTTAATTATTAATCTTTTATTAAGAGAAAATTCATTATCGAAATTAATTTTATTTTGTATCAAAAAACCCAGTTTGCTCAAACCATGAATTCCTGTGGTTAAGATTATATCTCCGGGTTTACATGCGTTTCTTCGTAACTCAAGTTCACCTTGAATTCCAAAGGCCGTAATTGAAATGATTTTTTCATCCCCCTTTGAGCAATCTCCCCCGAGAATCACCCCGCCATATTCTTTCAATGCTTTATTTATTCCTTTGTATAGTTCTTCAACCCAAATCCACTCAGTTTTAGCAGGTAGAACTAGGCTTATTGTAATACCTATAGTTTTCTTGCTTCCACTGGATATTAAGTCAGAGATGTTGCTAACAACTGCTTTCCACCCAAGGTCCCCTGCACAAATAGTAATGTCATTGAAATGAATATTTTCCACCAAACAATCAGTATTAATAAGCAAATTTTTATTTTTAGTTTTGATTAATGCGCAATCATCTGAAGTTTGGTTTTTAGGCATAAATTTTCCTAGCCTATTTATTAATTCTTTTTCCCCTATATCTTCTAATTTTTCTTTATGCATTTAATTTGAGGTTTTCAACCCCTTCTAAAACATCAATTGTAATTATTGTGTCATCTTTAGTAAGCTCTTCTAATACATCAAATCCATCTACAACGTAACCAAAGGCAGCATTTCTCCCGTCAATTAAATTGCGACCTGCTGGGTTTAATTCTGCTTCATATAAAAAGAAGAAAAATTGCGATGAGCCATCATCAACTGCGGTATTTGAATGGGACCATCCTAGAGTTCCAAGTGTTGCAAAAGGTAATGTTGGTGTCTCTGTGTAAAGACCTAAATCTTCAAAAGTTTGATTATAAAAAGTTTCTTTTTCATCAGGAATTCTAATTTCTAAGGGAACGTGACGTTCTTCGTTAGTTTCAGGATCTATATAACCAATATCTTCACCAATTGGATCACCTGTTTGCAGTACAAAAAATTCTTCTGCTCTGTTGATAGGTAAATCTTTGTAGAAGTTTTTTGAAGATAAATCTATAAATGCTCCGGCTGTAAGTGGGGCGTTAAATCCATCCACAATTGCTAGCATATCTCCTTTGGAGGTTTTTATATTAACTTTTGCTCTGCCCAGTAATCTTGGTAAATTATCAAATTCCTGGGGAATAGAGTATGGAAAATCATATGGTAGAAAATATTCTTCTAATCCACCTATTTTATCTAAAGCATCTCTTCGGGTCGCTATAAATGAGTATTTGTCCTTTGATTTAGAATAATCTTGAAGACTATCAAAATTTTCTTTGAGCTCTAAAAATGTTTTTTCAGCAATTTTCTTTTTATCATTTGGTAATTCTTGGATAATTTTATTCTGGTATTTTTTTAGTAAAGATTGACATTTTGTAACAGTTTTTGTAAGAGCGGGCCATCTTCCTCCTCTTACTAGGTCACTAGTTTCTTCCAATTTGTGTTGAAGTTCTTGTAACTCAACTTGCTTGATAGGGAGTGCGTTTCTGAGGATTGCACTAGGGTCTTTTACTGCATTTCCAGTAGGTAAATCAGCTAATACTTGAATCGGTTTTAAGAGAAAAACCTGTAAAATTACAATCGATATGATTAAGAAAACTTTGTTCTGATTTGATAAGAATTTTTGCATAGCACTCTTGCAGGTTTATGATCCTTGGGGATGTAATACAGGAATGATTTCCAGTAACGATTTTCGCACAGGTACTACCATCGAATTGGATGGACAAGTTTGGCGTGTTGTAGAATTTCTACATGTCAAGCCTGGCAAGGGTTCTGCTTTCGTGCGAACAAAATTAAAATCAGTTCAAAGCGGCAACGTGGTTGAAAAAACTTTTCGAGCCGGAGAATCAGTGCAGCAGGCTATCCTTGAGAAGTCTAACCTGCAGCATACTTATGTGGAGTCTGGTGATTTTGTTTTTATGGATATGACAAGTTTTGAAGAGACAAGACTCACCTCTGAACAAATCGGTAAAGGTGCAAAGTATTTGAAAGAGGGAATGGAGGTTAATGTAATTTTTCATAATGGTAAAGTTTTAGAGGTAGAACTTCCAATATCTATTACTCTGAAAGTTACAGAGACTGATCCAGGAGTTAAAGGTGATACTGCGAGTGGGGGCACGAAACCAGCTATTCTAGAAACAGGTGCTCAAGTTATGGTTCCTTTATTTATTTCTGTGGGAGAAATGATTAAAGTTGATACTCGAAATGACACTTATCTTGGACGTGAAAATTAATGGCTATGAAATTAGATCATGATGACTTAGATCGCTTAATAGAGAAAATCTCTACAAGTGATATACAAGAGTTCTCGCTAGAGGGAGAAGATTTTAAACTCGAAATAAAAAGGAATGTATTTGATCAGAATCAAGTTATTAATAATTTAGTTTCTAATACTTCATTTGATAAGCAGACAATTGCTAATCAAAAAACTATTAATGATAATACCCCTATTGTTAATGAGCCTGAAGCACCTCAGGTGGCACCCCCAGGACGTTCTGATCTAATTGAAATTACTTCTCCTATGGTTGGGACATTTTATAGGGCTGCAGCGCCTGGCGAGGAGCCATTTGTCGAAGTAGGAAATAACGTTAAGGTCGGTCAAACTATTTGTATTTTGGAAGCAATGAAGTTAATGAATGAAATTGAATCTGAATTTAATGCTGAAATTGTAGAGATTCTCGTTGAAAATGGAACACCAGTTGAATTTGGTCAAGTTTTAATGCGTGTTAAGCAGTCTTGAATTGTTAGTCATCTCTACGGCAGCCTTAATAGCCTCAATCATGCTTTGAGATTGAGCAATTCCTTTGCCAGCAATATCAAATCCCGTTCCATGATCTGGAGATGTTCTTATAAAAGGTAAACCGATTGTGGTATTTACTGAGTAATTAAGAGCTATCACTTTCATTGGTATTAAACCTTGATCATGATACATAGCAAGAATGCCATTATGTTTTTCAGCATTTTTGTCATTCCATGCTTTTACCGACGAATTCCAGCAACTATCTGGTGATAAAGGGCCAAATAATCTAATATCTTTATTCTTCTCATTCCACGTAATCAATGCATCATTGAGCCAATCTTTCTCTTCATGACCTAGAACACCTTCTTCGCCGGCATGAGGGTTTAATCCTGCGACTTTTAAAGTAGGTTTATCAGTATAGGTATTACAAAAATCTTTGAAAAGATCCAATTTAGAGTGGATTAATTCTGTAGTTAATTTCTTGGGTACCTCTGAAAGGGATATGTGGGTTGTAGCTAGTAAAGTATTAAATCTCCAACCTGTAATTGGTGATTTTGCTGTAAATAACATTCCAACGTTTTTTACTCCACATGCTTTTGCTAATACTTCAGTTTGACCAGAGAAGTAATGACCTGCTAAAGACCAAGATTTCTTGCAAATTGGTCCAGTTACAAGTGCTGAATTGGGATATTGTTTTACAATTTCTATTGCTTTCGTTAAATATTGGAAACTTGAATTACCGTAACTTGATTTAGTATCATTATCTAATGAAGAAATTTCGAGATCATGTATCATGAAATTTTTTGGATTGGCAAGGTTTTCTAATCCTAATGATCTAAGATATTTGTATGTATTTTGTAGATTTTTTTTTGATCCAACTAATATAAAATCAACATTTCTTGGTATCTGATTAGAATAAAGTGCTTTTAAAATTATTTCAGGTCCAATACCTGACTCATCTCCAACGCTTAATACTATCGTAAATATTTTGTTTGTATTTTGAAAATTCATAAAAAGGTTTAATTTATTTTTAACTGTTTAGATAGCAATTTTTTAAGCCTAATTTATAGTTTTTATAAATTAGTTTATATCCGAGTGTTTCGCATAAAAGTTTGTTTGAAACTCTTCTATTTTCCATCCAAAAAGATTGAGCGATAGGAGATAATTCATCTTTTACATCTTCAAATAATATTGGCTTTGGCATTTTTAAACCAAGTAAATCGTAGCAATATTGAATAACTTCTAACTGCGAACAGGGTTCATCATCTGCAATATTAATGATTTGATGAAATTTTAAATAATCTTTATTTTGTAATAAAAAAATTATCGCATTTGTTATATCAGCAACATGAACTCTTGAAAATACTTGAGCTTTTTTTAAAATCACTCGAATTTTTTGATTTTTGATCGCTTCAAACGTGGATCTTCCAGGTCCATATATACCAGGTAATCTAAAAATTTGCACGGGCAAACTAGATTCAATCCATTTTTTTTCGCAATTTAATCTATTAAAACTTCTTTTTTGAAAAGGATTAGGCTGATCTATCTCAGAAACCCAACCACCCTCAGTATTTCCATATACCCCTGTGGTGGATAAATATCCAACCCATTCAAGAGGTAAATCTTGTAGTTTATTTTGAAGGCTTTCTAATACTGGATCATTACCATTTTTGTCAGGAGGAATGCAACTAAGAATATGCGTTACTCCATCAAAAATTCTTTCATCAGGAATAACACCGTTTTCACTATTGAAAATAAAACTATTTGAATCTTTGCTCGCAGATCTTGAGCTTGTTAAAACAGTGCAACCTAATTTTCGAATAGTTTTTGCAAAATAACTACCGCTGAAACCACATCCCAAGACTAAAAATTTTTTTTTATTTCCGAGTAAACTTGCAGGCTTTTTCATTTTGGGTTAAAGTAGTACATATGTATTAATTGATGATGAAGGCAGCTTTTGAGCCCGAACTAAAATCAAAAACTCTCTGTATTAGCAAAAGTTACTACCGTCTTGCAGAGAAAGAAGTAAGTTTAGCTAGTTCTAAATTCTACCAAAAGTTATTTGTCTTTCTTATTTCATTTTCGACAATTTTAATATTCCCAGAATCGCCAAAAGAATTAGAAAATATATGTGAGAGTTACAACTCTAGAAAAATATGTAATGTTTGGTAGTCAAGCTGCTTTATATTGTGATTCATCTTTTATGTAATTTTTATTTTTTACCTTAAAATTAGGATTAGCCCATTGTAGTAATCTAATAGCTAATCTTAAATCACCTTCTAGCCAAGCTCTTATAGCCATTGCTCTTCGGGGATCATAAAATTTTTGCCTTCTATACCAATACAAAGCATTTTCATCTGATTTATCCCCATTACATGAAAGACATGCAGGGACGCAGTTTTCTGTTGTACTTAATCCTCCTTGGCTTCGTGGTATTACATGATCAATAGATTCAGATGGTTTTCCGCAATATATACAACTTTTTCCAGTAAACTTATGAATAGATTTTCGCCATTGTCTAAATCTGAACTTAGGACATAAATCCTCTAAAAACACCGCATCGTTAATATGCATTCAGAATATTTAGTTAAATAAATAATCGCTTGAATATATTAAAAGTCAACATTTATTTATGCTTTTTAGACTAAATTTCCCAGTAAAAATATGATTTAGTCTGTTT
>CACKJL010000011.1 GCA_902600395.1 uncultured Prochlorococcus sp.
TACAAAATACTAAATTAAAGAAACTAATTTTATGACCCAGAGTATATTTTTAGGATTTTTTTAGTTAGTAAGTGTAGCCTGCCACAAACAATTGCTCATCAGATGAAGGTTGAGATCCTGCTACATAGGCACCTTTTGAAGCTTCAGAGTTTGCTTGAGCTCTTGCTATTAATGCTTTTTGACCTCCTTCAACGTCGCTTCCTTTCCAGGCCTTTAAGCATGAGTGCTGTAATGCTCTTCCATAGGAGAATGAAACATTCCATAAAGCTTTCCTGTAAAGAGTGTTCATATTATTTAGATAAACAGAAGCAGCTTCTTCGCTTAACCCTCCTGATAAGAAAACTATTCCAGGAACAGATGCAGGAACGCATCTTTCCATAGTTCTAATTGTCATTTCAGCAACTTTCATAGGATCAGCCTTTGTTGGACAATCTGCTCCATTAACAGTCATAGAAGGTTTTAATAGAGTGCCTTCTAGAAAAACTCCATTTGCTTGACAGGCAATATAGACCTGCTTTATTACCTCTTCTTGAACTTCAGCAGTTTTTTCAATAGTATGGTCACCGTCCATTAAGATTTCAGGTTCAATAATTGGTACTAACCCAGATTCTTGAACTGATCTTGCATACCTTGCTAATCCCCAAGCATTCTCTTGAATTGATAGTTTTGAAGGACAACCATCATTTGTAATTTGCAGAACTGCTCTCCACTTTGCAAATCTGGCACCTTGTTCATAATATTTTGCGGCTCTTTCAACTAACCCATCTAGGCCAGAGCAAAAAGTTTCTACATCTCCCCCTCCTGGAAGTGGATTTAGGCCTTTATCGACCTTTATACCTGGAATAATACCTAATTTATTTAGTTTCTTAACCATTGACTCGCCATCTTGGTGATTCTGATAAAGAGTTTCTTCGAAGAGGATTGCTCCACTTATATATTTGCCAAGACCCTCTGTAGTAAAAAGCATTCCTCTATATGCCTTCCTATTATCTTCAGTATTCTCAACGCCAATTCCAGCAAGTCTTTTACCTACTGTTTTAGTGGATTCATCTACCGCTAATATTCCCTTTCCTTTAGAAGCTAGTAATTGAGCATTCTCTTTAAGCTCATTTTTGTAATAATTTAAAGCCATTCTTTAATAATTCAGTTCAATTGATTTTTCCAGAATATGAAAAAAAAATAAAATCAATCCAATACTTTATCGGGTGATAATTGCTACTTATAAATGTATAGCCTTAAATTTTTATACTTAATCCACTTTTGGAAGATTCTCTTATGGCTTCGCAAACTTTATGACTTGCAAGTCCCTCGCATAAGCCTGGGATTACAGGTGTTCCATTAATTATACTCTGAGCCCATAAATTTTGAATTCTCAAAACTGGAGCTATTCTCCCATCAGTCCATGTTTTTTCATAATTAAAACTTGAATCTGCAGTTAGATTTTGTATTTTATTTTCGTTGTTTGAATATTTCAAATTAAAACCATGTACATAATCTTTTTGGTTTTCGCTTTTAAGAATTAGTGAACCTTCGCTTCCATATATTTCTAAACTAAATCCTCTACCATTTTTAGAAATTGATGATAAAGATACCTGACATGGAATAAGATTTGAGCTGTAGTTTGATATTTCTATATTGGCTAAACATACATCTTCACTCGTAACATCATTTAAATCAGATGAATTAGGTAAAGGTCTTTTTTTTATTGATGTTGCTAACTTGCCGGACACGTTTATTGCTTCTCCAAAAAACCAATTCAACATATCGAATGCATGAGTACCTAAAGCGCCAATAACCCCTCCACCTTTTTCTTCCAATGAATACCAATTCCATGATCTTTTGGGGTCGGATCTACTGCCCATTAACCAATCTAATTTGACTAAATAAATATCTCCTAAGATATTTTCATCAATAAGTTTTTTTGTCTGAAGGAAAAGAGGTACTACTCTATATTCAAAATCAACACATACGCTTAAATTATTAATCAAAGATATTCTCTGAAGCTCTTCAATTTCTGAGGAGGATATTGAAACGGGTTTTTCTAGGAGCAAATTTTTATTGTTCTCAAGGGCTAGTTTTGCTAACTTAAATCTTGATTCGGGAGGAGTGGCAATAATAATTCCATCAATTTTTGGAGATTTAACTAAGTCTTCCCAATTGTGAAAAAAATCTAAGCCCGTTTCTTTTTCTAATATCGATTTTTGCTTTTTCTCGTAATGATAAATTGCTACAGGAGTTAAGTGATCAGACTCTTTTAATGCCTCTAAATGAACTTTTTTCCCGAATCCTAGTCCAGCGATTGCTATTTTTAATTTTTTATTTTTAGTATTCATTCTTATTTATTAATAAACTCTGAACAGCTATTTTCAATAACTACATCTATTAGTTCATCATTATTGGAAGTTTGCCATTTTGAATTGAATTGAGGTATTCCATTTATGGATGTATCTTTAAACTTTTTTTCATCGCAATTAATTCTCATTACATAAAGTGATAACTCTCCATCATCATCAGAATTAGTTGGATTTTTGAAAAACTTTGTTAAGACACTTATTTCACCATTTGAAAGCGACTTAATACTACCTTTATCAAGCCATTCTTTCCCTTCATTATTCTCTTTTAGTAGGACCCAGTCAACATTTCCTATGCCATAAGAATATGGAGCAAAATTTAGAATAAAAAATAAAAGGCTTAAAGAAAAATAGAAGAAATTTGAAATAATTCTCATTTTACATATTTGCTTTTACAAGTTCTTTTACACCATGAATTTTTAAAATTTTAGTCAAAGTATCCCTGAGATCTTTCCTTTTAACTATTACATCAACAAAACCATGCTCAAGTAGATATTCAGCTGTTTGAAAATTATCGGGTAATTTTTCTCTTAATGTTTGTTCTATAACCCTTCTTCCAGCAAAACCAATAAGAGCTTTGGGTTCCGCCAAAATTAAATCACCTAACATTGCAAAGCTTGCTGTTACCCCTCCAGTGGTTGGATGAGTTAACAAAGGCATATAAAGAAGATTTTTTTCTTTATGTTTTTTTAGTGCCCCAGATATTTTTGCCATTTGCATGAGACTTAACATACCTTCTTGCATCCTTGCCCCTCCTGATGCGCAAACAATAAGAATTGGAAAATTTTCTAAAGTTGCTTTCTCAATTATCCTTGTAATTTTTTCACCAACTACTGAACCCATGGATCCTCCCATAAATCGAAAATCCATAACAGCTAATGCTAAAGGCATTGAATTTACAGAACAGATACCTGTCACGACTCCATCTCTTAAACCTGTACCTGCTTGACTTTCTTTAATTCGATCAGCATACGCTCTTCTATCTTTAAAACCTAAAGGATCTGTAGGACTTAGTGAACTATCGAACTCCTCGAATGAATTTTTGTCAGCAATTATATTTATCCTTTCATCGCTATTAATCCTGTTGTGGTGTCCACAATTACTACAAACATTGAAATTTGAAATGAGGTCTTTTCTATAGGCTACTTGCGAACATTCTGAACATTTAACCCACAAACCATCTCCCTCATCATTATCTTGCGAAACTTTTCCAACAAATTGATCTTTACGCCTTGCGGCAAACCAGTCGATTAATGACACAACGTTTTCTGTTTTTTCTATTTAAATCTAAATCAGGTACTTTTATCAAGAAAGATATATAAAAATTTGAAATCCCTAGATTATAAACTCTTCAAATTAAAAAATATAATGATTTGAGTTGATAATCCAAAATTAAATATTATTTATTTTTCTCCTCAATCATTTTATGAATTATTGGAGTGAGAATTAGTTCCATTGCGAATCCCATTTTTCCTCCATTTACAACGATACTTGTTGGACTGGACATAAATGAATCGTTAATCATTCCAAGCAAGTATTGAAAATCAATCCCCCATTTCTCTCTTGCCCCTTTTCTGAAATGTATGATCACAAAGCTCTCATCGGGAGTTGGGATATTTCTGCATATGAAAGGATTTGAAGTGTCAATTGTGGGAATTCTTTGGAAATTAATATCGGTTTTGCTGAATTGTGGGCAGATGTGATTTATATAATCAGGCATTCTTCTCAATATTGTATCCACAATGGTTTCCGCTGAGTAACCTCTTTCTGCGTTATCTCTATGGATTTTTTGAATCCACTCTAAATTTGTTATTGGAACAACGCCAACAAGTAAATCAGCATAAGAGGCCACATTGTATCCATCACCTTCTACCCCGCCATGCAAACCTTCATAAAAAAGTACGTCTGTTCCCTCAGGAATATCTTCCCATGGAGTAAATTGCCCAGGTTCTAGAGATGTCCCAAGTCTTGTATTATGTTCTTCTGCTTCTTCAAGACTATGTAGATAATATCTTTTCTTTCCTCCTCCAGTTTCACCATAGATTTTAAAAAGTTCTTCTAACTTGTCAAAAAGATTAGCCTCTGGACCAAAATGAGAGAAATTTTCACCTTTTGCAAGAGCGTCTGCCATAGCTTTTTTCATAGGCATTCTTTCAAATCTGTGATAACTATCACCTTCTACAACTGCCGGAACAATATCTTCTCTGGCAAAAATATGCTCAAAGGCTCTTTTTACTGTACTTGTTCCTGCTCCTGAAGATCCTGTTACAGCGACTACTGGATGACGTTTTGACATTTTTAAAAAACAATATCTAATGATTCTGACAGGTCATATGCCAACTTTATGTTTTACTTAAAAATATTTTTTTATTTATTAATTTTTTTTTTAAATTTCATCCATTATTTTATCTCCGATTTCACTGCAAGATAAAACTTCAGTAGACCCATCAGCTAAATCGGCTGTTCTAAATCCTTTTGATAAAACTTTATCAATGGCAGTTTCTAAATTTTCTGCAGCTTCTTCTTCATTTAATCCAATTTTTAACATCATGGAAGCAGATAAAAGCATTGCAATAGGATTAGCTATGTTTTTCCCAGCTATATCAGGAGCCGAACCATGAACAGGTTCAAAAACTCCTGGGCCATTATTGTTTAAAGAAGCAGATGGAAGCATACCAATAGAACCAGTTAACATTGCGGCTAAATCGCTTAAAATATCTCCAAATAAATTACTAGTTAAAATCACATCAAATTGACCAGGATCTCTAACTAATTGCATCGCTGCATTATCAACGTACATATTGCTTAGAGATATATTTTTATCTTTTGAGGTGATATTTAAAACTGTATCTCTCCATAATTGACTAACCTCAAGAACG
The DNA here is from genome assembly GCA_902600395.1 of uncultured Prochlorococcus sp. Taxonomy (GTDB): domain Bacteria; phylum Cyanobacteriota; class Cyanobacteriia; order PCC-6307; family Cyanobiaceae; genus Prochlorococcus_A. The sequence continues at coordinate 5,231 of CACKJL010000011.1, forward strand.
TTTGATTTATCAACAGAACATATTTTTTTATTTCTTTGGTTAGCAATTTTTATTGCTATTTCAGTTATTCTTTCTATTTCGGTCGAATCATAAACCATCGTATTGAAAGCTTTTGGGATTTTTGTATTTGTTATATGTCCTCTTGGTTTTCCAAAATAAATTCCACCTATTAATTCTCTTACAACAATAAGATCTACATGCTCAACGATTTCTTTTTTTAATGTACTTGCTTCCAAGAGAGATTTTCTGATTTTGACAGGCCTGATATTTGCGAAAAGGTTTAGGGCAGATCTTAACTTTAGTAACCCACTTTCTGGCCTTAATTCTCTCGCAAGAGAATCATATTTAATATCTCCAACACATGCTAAAAGTACTGCATCACTTTTTTTGCATTGATCTAGTGTCTCGTCTGGAGCAGGAGTACCATATTTTTCATATGCTATCCCTCCAAATAATTTTTCAATAATCTCAATTTCGAAATTATTATTTTTTGAAAGCTTTTTTAAAACTTTTTTTGAAACTTCTGAAATTTCTGGTCCAATTCCGTCTCCTGATAATAAAACAATTTTATATTTCTTCATTTAAATTTTTGTTTAATAGAACAATAAATTATTGCTTGTCTAATTGTCTAAGTTTTTTTGCTAATTCTGGTAATTTTTTAAAAATACTTGAACTCCTTAGCCATGATTTATTTTCCATAGCGGGGAAACCACTAATTACCTTGCCATCCTCTATGTCACAATGGATTCCGCATTTTGAACTCGCAATGACATTATTACCAACTTTTACTCTATTATTGACTCCTACTTGCCCTGCTAAAATAACACCATCTCCAATAATTGCTCCTCCAGCGATACCAACTTGAGCTGCAAATGCACAATTCTTTCCAATTTTTACGCCATGACCTATTTGTATTAAATTATCCAACTTTGTTCCCTCATCAATAAAAGTAAATCCAACTGCGGGTCTATCAATACAACAATTAGTTCCAATTTCTACAAAACTCATTATTTTTACACCACCTTTTTGCGGCATCTTTACCCATTTGCCATTTTCAGGAATAAAACCAAATCCCTCTGATCCAATAACAGAATTTGAATTAATTACACAATTATTTTTTAGAGTGGTATTTTCGTAAATAACACAATTTGGATTAATTATATTATTATTTCCTATTCGAACATTGCCTAAAATTGATGATCCATGAAGAATATGATTATTGTCTCCAATTACAGTATTTTCTCCAATATAAACATTAGGTCCAATATGGCAATCTGCTCCAATTATTGCTGTTTTATCTATAACTGCTGAAGCATCAATTCCTGGTTTGAAATTGATAGTTTTATATAAACAATCCAATACTTCTGCAAATGCAATTCTTGGATTTTTAACGATTATGTTTGATATTTTGAGTTTTTTTAGGGCACTAACGATTTCATCGTTGTTAGTAGTTATTATTGCTGATGCTTTAGTTTGATCTAATTTTTCTTTAAGAATATTATTTTCTTCTAAAAAAGATATTTGATGTTTAACTGCAGCATCTAATGAGCCAGCATCATTTATATTTAGATCTTCAAAAATATTAGCACTAATAAAATTTGAATTTCCTTTTTTTATTAGATCAACTAAATCACTTAAAAGCATTTTACAGTTTTAATTTTTTTCTAAGAGAGAGCAAGAACATCTCTATGTACGACAATTATCGAGGAGTTGTTATTTTCTTTATTATTTAAGATACTTCTTAATTTGTCGCTACTTATTGATACTAAACCTTTTGCAACTTCTTTATCATTTGAATTTACGATTTTAACTGCCTGATTAATCGTAAAGTTTCCTTCTACATTCTTAACACCAACCGCTAAAAGTGAGGCACCTTTTTTTTTAATTGCAAAAGAAGCGCCATCATCTAAAGTAATTTTCCCTACTGTTTGAATTGCATGTGAAAGCCAACTTTTTTTGTTTCCAATTGGTTTTTCTACTGGATAAAATAAAGTTCCAATTTTATTATCATTAAATATTTCAATTAAGTTTTTTTTGTTAGTTCCATCAACTAGTTGGACTTCAACACCCCCTTTTGTTGCTATTTCTGCAGAAATTAATTTTGTAGAAATTCCTCCTGTTCCCCATTCATTATTTGAGTTTTGAATATTTTTATCTTTAATTTCCTTTAATTCACTATTATGAACTTCTTTAATAGGTTGCGCATCTTTATTATTACGTGGATCTTTTGAGTAAAGATTTTCAATATCGGTTAATAATATAAGCTTGTTAGCATTTATAGCCAAGGCAACTAAAGCAGAGAGGGTATCATTATCTCCATATTTAAGCTCTTCATTTGCTACGGTATCATTTTCATTTACTATTGGAATAACATTCAAATCGATTAATCTTTTTAAAGTTTTAGAAGCGTTATTAAAGGATTCTCGTGAATTGAAATCAGCTTTAGTTATTAAAATTTGAGCAATATTAAGACCTAATTTATTAAATACTTTATCGTATAAGGACATTAAATTAACTTGACCTACTGCAGCAGTAGCTTGAAGGGTACTTAAATCATTTGGTCTTGTTTTAATATTTAACTTTTGGCAACCTAATCCAACGGCTCCACTAGTTACTAAAATTAACTTGTTTCCTTTTGAAAGAAAACTTGTAAAGGATCTAGAAAGGTTTTCAATAACTTCTTCTGTAGATGTTTCCCCTGTTCCTCTTAAAATACTAGTACCAATTTTTATAACCCAAGTTTTCATTTTATAAAATGAGAAATTAATTTTTCTATTGTCAAAGTTAAATTAAATTTTATAGGCAAGCCATCTCTATTTAATCTCTTAACTAATATTGTTTTTATATCACATCTATTCCCAACAATAATATCTGTAAATATTCTGTCGCCAATAATGGCTATATTTTTTGGCTCTCTGCCAATTTCTTTGATAGCAGACAAAGTTACTTTTTTTCTAGGTTTTGATGCATTGTATTTATACCTTAAATTTAATTCTTTCGCTATTTTTGTGATTCTTTTTTTTGATGGATTATTACTTATTAGATATATGGAGAAAAGTTTTTTAGATTCTATGATCCAATTTTTTACAGCTTTTGGGATCATATTTGATTTTCTATTTACTAGAGTCCCGTCCACGTCTAGCAATAAAGAATTAATTCCTTTTTTTTGCAACTCAGATTGAGAAATATTATATATTGGTAAGTTTGAATCCCAATTGACATTTAGGATAGATCTCATTTATTTTAAGAACTACTTTTTTCAAGCTCAGTTTCAATCAAAGGTTGAATTTTATCGAACTCATCATCTTCAACTAATAAGGCACCTTTGTCTTTTAATTTACCCACAATAAAAAAAGGATCTAGTGGTATATATAAGCCATATTCTTGGTCAAAAAGATTAAAGTTAACGAGCAATTCATAACTCTCACTATCATCATCGACGTAATCTTCTTCTAATTCATCGTAAATTGGTTCTTCAAGTTCTCCTGATACTGTTAATGTAACTGCTGATCTGATAAGTCTTAAATCATGTTCTTGAAGGACTGCTTCAGCATTTTTTAGTATTTGTTCATTTTTATCTATTTTCTCAATTAGTTCAGGTTCATCTTTTTCATTTATCTTAAAAAGACTTACTGGTGTATCAACTGGTGTTAATAAAGCATATTCTTGGCCTTCAACACTTACTAATTGTTCAAGATAACAAAATAGCTCGTTTCCATTTGAGTCATTTAATAAAAGAGTCTCTGCATCATAATTATCATTTGAATTGGCTTCTTTCATTTAAAAATTATCTATCCTTTTTAATACTAATATTTTATCTGACGTTTACCAGCTATTTCTTCTAATTCAGGACCTTCTTCGATCCATTGTTCAAGTATTATTTTTGCTGAAAAACTATCAATCAATCCGGATTTATCTTTTTTTATTCCAAATCTTTGTGAAGATTCCCAAGTTGAACTATGTTCGTTGACATAAGAAAATGGAAGCTTTAATTCATTTGAAAGTAATTGACCGTAATTTTTACAGTCAATAGCTTGAGTGGTCATTTGACCTCTCTCATCTAATGGAATACCCACAATAAACCCAGTCAAATTATATTCATTTATATAATTTCTAATGATTTTAATCTCTTGATTATTTTCAAACCGTTTTACTGCTGGAAGTATATTTGATGTTATAAATAGGGGATCACAATAAGCTAAACCTATTCTTTTGGTACCTATATCCAAACTCAAAATTGACTTGGGTTTGGGTTTGCAAAATTTCACTTTGTTTTTAATGGAAAAGGAGATGGATATGGATTACCTTGTGGACTTAATTTTTCAATGATTGATTCCAAAGATTGATTTATTATGTTTACTTGTTTGGCTTCATTCTTAACTATTGTGTTCCTGATAAGAATTATTTCTTGATTTTTTTCTTTAAGATTACATTCCTCGAGAAAAAGATTTAATTGAGAATTTTCTTTATAGGTTTTTAAATATGAGATAGGTGATTTTTCAAAAAATCTTTTTATAAATTCTTTTAATATAGAATTGAACCTCTTATCCCAATATCTACTTATAGTTAAAGTATAAATTTCTTCGTTTTGATAATTTATATCTTTTAAAATGGTACATAAAACTGAATTTTCATATATTAAAGCACCACTTTTAGAGTTATTTCTTTTAAGAATGTCGTCTTGATCAAAATCTAAAATATTTCTTATTAAGGGAGATTGATTTGATCTTATGAAATTCACTATTTTTAATATATTTTGTTTATTAATGTTTTGGAATTCATTAATTAATGAATAAGCATTGGTATTTTGCTTTATAGATTTATTTAGATCAGAACCATCCCAAAGGATTATCTCTCCTAACGGTTGAAAGCCTAATTCTCTGGAGGTTGATATGAGATCAACATTATTTATATCAGCGTTAATTATCCAACTTGAAGTTTTGATGTCTTTTATTGAGATAGATTTTTTTATCAATCCTAAAGTTAATTGTTTATCTGTTAAGGAACACTTGTTATTAATCAACTTGGGCTTAGATATTTTTAAGCAAGTCTCTTTTTTGTTTAAAGGGAAAATATTCAAATAACCAATAATTTCGTTTCCATATATAGCAATTATGCATTTATTTTTATTTTTCTTGAGGTTATTTAAAAAAATTTTTAAGTCATCAAAGGTGTTTATAATTGCCATCTTTAAAAACCAATTATTCAATTCCTTATTTTTGATATCTATTAAAAGGTTAATGTGTCTTATATGGAGTTCTTCAAAAGTTACTTCCATTCCTTTTTTTAATCGAAAAGAATAAGAGGTATCTTTTTTCATTTACTTTTTTTCTCTTATTATTACTATAGGGGTTTTTTCATCTCCATTGCCAGCTGGATTAGAAATTAAGTTTCTTTTGAGTATTTTATTTACGGTTTTATTTGAACTAGCTAAGACTTTCACACCGCCAAGATCATTAACATCTACTACAGCAACATTTATATTCAGATGGTTCGAGACCTCCCTACAAAATAACTCCGCATTGAGAGGACCCATAACTATACTCTTGTCGTAGGGTGTAATTGTGCCGCTTATATCATCAATGAGAGATGATTCTGAACCAGTTAACCTATAAAACATACCCTTAATACCAACTAATTTGAAGAGAAATCCAACTAATAGTGCAAAGGTTATTCTTGTGACTCCTATTTTATTTATTAGTAATTGCATGCCGCAAGATGTTGCGAGACTGCTTGTAGGGTGAAAAAAATAACATAAAGCTTTTGAAAATAAACTACATTTTAAATTTTGAGGGGCAATATATCTATTTTGCATAATCGCTAGCGGACTCTCACCGATTGTTAAAATATCATTTTTTTCTATAATTCCCTTGCAGTAATCAATCACAGTATTTACTGGGTTATCAAAGCAACCTAGTAAATCAGTTTTAATAGCAAAAGCTTTGTATTTATTATTTAAAGTAATTTCAAAAACTTCTTTCGGCTTTTGTTTTTGACCATCTAAATTAATTAAAAAACAATCGTTATTATTTGAAATTCCAAAATGTCCATAGTTTTCCCAAAATACTTTTAACCATAGATATTTTATTTTTTTTCTAAAATTGTCATTGCTAAATTTATATATGATGCTTACAAATAATTCTGAATTTGACTTGATAATTGTTGTTGGCCAATAATTATTTAAATTCTTAATTTTACTATTTTCATATATATAAATATCTTCTTGATAGTTTAAATTTTGGCAATATTCGTTACCTTTATTTTTAAAAAAATCTAATTCAAAATTTATATTAGATACCATCGTCTCTTTTGTTTTACTTTTATTAATTATTTTTAAATCAATAATTAATTCGTTTAAACCATTCTTTTTTTTTATTTTGTAATTTATAGGTACTAAACTTAACTTTGATTTGGGTGAGTTTTTAATATATAAATCTGAAACAATTAAAAAAATTAAAAGAACTAAGAGGATATTTATTAATATCATTTTTTAACTAATTTTTGTTTTTATCTTTTTTTTCAGAAATGATACTGTTGTATTCATTAAAACTTTCTACAGAAAATGTCGTATCTTCTATATCAATTCCTTTTAGTTCTCCTATAACTTTGTTTAATTCATCGATATTAATCATTCCATTTTGATCATATTTAACTTCACCATCACTATTTAAAATAATGGTTTGTGGAATCAAACCGTTCCAATAATAATTAGGTTCATTTCTAAGATCAGACTTTTCTTTATCCTGTAATTCATCAGTTGTTAGAGCAATGATATCTATATTATTCCTCCATATCAAATCTAAACCAGATATTATTGGAGCCATAGCTTTACTATCTGAGCTATCGTCAAGATAAAAAAATAAAACTGCGACTCTTTTATTTTTTAATGATTCCTGAAGAGTTGTCTGGGGAGGAACTATAGCCCCATTACCTGCATATATAGGAAAGATATTGCCATCGTAACTATCAGAATCTCTAGAGGCATTTGCTTTATAAGGACTGAAGAAAATTAATGCTATTAGGATCCATTGAATTATTTTCATTAAAGTTATAAAACTTACTTTGAACTTGATCTTCCTAATCCTTGAAGGATTCCTTTCCCCACTAAACCGATAGCTTTGCCAACGACCTTTGTAAGGAAAGTTACGAAAAGATTACCGATATATTTTACAGCAACTTCTAACTGCGGTGCTACGGCATCTCTTATCTCGACTAACAATGTAACTTGTTTTTGTAGCCATTCTAGATTCTCTAATTCTTTCTCCCTATTTTCATTTTTAAAGTAACGGGTAAATTTTTTATCGATAATATCAATATATTCTCGTTTACTCTCATACAAGTAGATAGGCATATAAATATAGTCATGCCAACGATTGTAGTTATTAATATTATTTCTAAATCTTTCAAAATTTCTTGTCGATTGTAATTCGGGATTTATAAGTACAGTTCTTAATTCAGGCCAAGAAGAACAAATATTAAAGATTTCAGAAGCTAATAAATTACAGTTCCTTATTGTCCAGTTTGAAATAATATTTTCAAGGATCAAAAACGATTCTGTTTCATATAGAGGGAGTAATTTCCCATCATAGTCAAGAGCTTCATTTTTAATAATTGGCTCAATAAACATAATTGATTCATGTGATTCTCTATCTATCTCTTCGCAACTTACCTCACTATAAATAAAATCATTTATTGAAATAGATTCGCCTCCTTTTTTTAATCGGAAATAACTGTCTGTGATATTTGAAATTGTATTAACTTTAAGTTCTTTTATAAGAGAATTTAAATCATCTTTAAAATCTTTCTCCTTATAGTTTTCCTTAATATTTTTGACTAAATTATCTAACTCATCTAACATTTTGCAAATTAGTCGCGAAATGAATTCTTTCTTTATTCCAGAGAGAATTATTGATGAATTATTAAATTCAACCTGTAAGTTAGTTGAGCTATACCTTTCTTTTAGTCTATCTAAAATCAAATTCCATATTTCTGCGGTGTTTTTATCTTTAATGAAAACAGTGTTCTTATTTTCAAGATTAATTTTATTTTCAGTGTAAACTGCCTCTGTATAAAGTTCTAGTGAATTACCCCATAAGAAAATTAGAAAAGATTTTGCAGTAATAAGTTCTCTTAATCTTCCTTTTAAAATGAATTTATAAAATTCTGGTGTTGAATCAGAGTTGACATATTTGAATATATAGTTAATTTCTGAATCTATTTGTTTAAGACCTGAAGTTAGAATTTTTTGACTAAAAGAGAGAGGCTTATTTTTGTTTAATTGAACTCGGGAATTATTTTCAATATCAAATACCCTTCCTCCATTTAAAATGGTATCAATAGATTTGAGAACTTTTTCTGCACTTGGATTTAAAAGAAAACCTTCAGCATTTAACGATGGGGGGGTATTTGCTTCATAAACAAGGTCGCCAGAGAGAATTATAAGAAACTTTGACTCGTCATATCTTTCTCTTAATTTTATTAATTCTAACCTTATAAGATCTTCTGATTGGAAATTAAGAACATTCCATATAACTAAATCTGGAGTTTTATCACCTGTTCCATTATTAAAATTAATTTCTAAATTTTGGTCTAGTGATGTTAACTTAAGCGATAAAGATTCCGCTATTAAGCTTGGAGCAATAATCAATATCGATTTTTTTGAAATTAATTCCAAGACTAGATTTCTTATCTCTTATACAAAATTAACTAACAATTACTGCAAGCACCAGCCTTAAATCAATTTTTATACTCTTTTAAGCGTAGTAATTTCTGTTTAAATCAAAGTCATTTAATCTCTCTGATGACAATACCTTATTAGCTTCTTCTATCGTGAATTTATTTTCATACAGAGCTTTACCTACAATTACTCCAAAGAGTCCGGAGTTTTCAAATTTTACTAACGATAATAAATCAGAAATTGAACCAACACCTCCTGATGCTATTACTGGAATATCTGTAATTTCAAGTATGCTCTTAATGAATTCTTCATTTGTCCCTTCTAAAGTCCCATCTGTATTTATATCTGTAACAATAAAATTAGCAATTTTCAATGAAGAAAACTCCTTTACTAGATCTGTGGCAAAAATATTAGATTGCTCAAGCCAACCCCTTGTACTAACTTTTCCATCTTTTGCATCTATTCCAACAATTATCCTTCCAGGAAATTTATTTGATAAGTCTTTAACTAGTTCTTTATTTTCTATTGCAGAGGTCCCCATGATGACTTTCTCAATACCATATGAAAACAATTGTTCTATCCTTTCTTGAGATCTTATCCCCCCGCCTATTTGAATAGGTATATTAACTGTTTTTGCAATGTTTTTTATTGATTTATCGTTTGTTGGGGATCCAGTTTTTGCAGCATCCAAATCAACTATATGTATATATTTTGCCCCTTCGCTTTCCCAAAATTTAGCTTGCTCATGAGGCTCTTTGGTGAAGTCTTTTCTTTTATTAAAGTCCCCTTTAAAAAGCCTTACACACTTACCATTCATTAAATCAATTGCTGGTATTAGGTCCATAGAATCATCCTTTTCATTAATTACTTATTAGTAGTACTATTCAATATGTAATTCTATTTAAGATTACTACTTCAGTTAAATATTTTTTGAATATGAAAATTCTTGTAATGGGTGGCACTAGATTTGTTGGCAAGTCTTTGGTGGGAAAGTTATTAAATAAAAATTATGATATTGATATTTTCACTAGAGGTAATAAAAGTAATCCTAAAAAAACAAATTTAATTAAGGGTGATAGAAATAATTCAGATGATATCGTCAAGCTAAGAAATAAAAAGTATGATGTTGTTTATGATATTTCTGGACGAGAGTTAGAACAAACCAAGCTTCTTATAGAAAATTTAGATAATTCTTTCCAGAGATATATATATGTAAGCTCTGCAGGTGTTTATAAAGATAATTGTGAACTACCCTTATCCGAAGTTGATCCAATTGACCCAGAAAGTAGGCACAAAGGAAAGTTTGAGACAGAAAATTGGTTAAAAAACCAAAAAATCCCTTTTACAAGTTTTAGACCTACTTATATTTATGGACCAGGAAATTATAATAAAATTGAAAATTGGTTTTTTGAAAGGTTATTTACTAAAAAATCAATACCAATCCCTGGTGACGGTTCTTTAATTACCCAGCTAGGCCATGTTTCGGACCTAACTGATGTCATGATTAGGTGCATAAATTTTGAAAATTCCAAAAATAATATTTACAATTGTTCAGGTGAAAAAGGAGTAACAATCAAGGGTTTAATTTATTTCTGTGCGAATGTTATTGGATTAAACCAAAATGAAATTTCTTTAAGAACATTTGATTATCAAAAATTAGATCCTAAGTCTAGAAAGGGATTTCCAATTAGATTAAATCATTATCAGACTGATATCTCTAAGATAAAACGCGATTTGGAGTGGGCTCCAACGTTTGATTTGCTTAATGGTCTAAAGGATAGTTTTGTTAATGATTTTAATAATAAAAAGAGTGAGGAGTTTGATGAAAATTCAGATAATATTCTTTTTAATTCTTAAATAGCCTAATAAAGTCACAAAAGTCAGGATGAATCCTAACCAATAAAAAATTAAAGCCAAATTATTCAATAAGCTAATTTTTAATGGTGTAAAGAAGGTAATTACTGAAATAAAAAAGAAAAATGTTTTATATTTTCCTAACATTGATGCTGGTAAACCGTCTTTTGTAGAGTTCCTTAGGCTGGAGATAATTAATTCTCTAAATAAAATTAATGACAAAGACCAGAAGGGTATAAAATTATTTTTACAAAGGTAGGTCAAAGGAATTAAATAGAATACTTTATCGCTTAAGGGATCAAGGATAGCTCCTAATCTGGTTTTAAGATTAAATTTCCTTGCAATTAACCCGTCAAAATAATCAGTTAAGCCTCCAATAATAATCAATATAAAGACATAAAAAGGTCTGTTAATTTCTAAAAAAAGTATTAATGGAAATACAAGGAAAAGTCGAGATATCGATAATAAATTGGGAATATTCAATGCCAATTTTTTAAGATTTTTTCTTAATAACAAATTAGTTTTTGTATATAAAAAATATATTACACTCTCAACAAGCTTAAATTTTTAGTAAAAATATTAAATGGTTTTTGATGCTAGATTCTAAAATTTAATTTAAATCTGAATCCTAAAGATTATAAACTCAACTTCTCTTTATGAATGATGATGATTTATATTACAAAATTATTCCTTATATCTAATGCAGCCTCATAGCCTAAAGCTATCTCCAGAATCTGATTTGATAAATTCAATTAAAGAATATTCTTTATCGAATAATTTATACGGGTATGTTTCTGGAGTGGTTGGTAATCTTAGGTCGGTTTGTATTCAATGCCCAGGTAATCAAGAGATAAATAAATTTGAAGGAAATCTAGAGATAGTTTCTTTAAACGGTCATTTTAATAAAGGAGATGTTCATTTACATTTGAGTTTTGCAGATGAGGGATGTAATGTGTTTGGTGGGCATCTTGAGGAGGGATGTATTGTAAAAAAAGGTACTGATATATTATTACTTTCTTTTGAACAGAAAATTATTAATATCTCAAATCATGATTTGATCACTAATGAATCACGTGTAAAAGCATATATTTTAAAGGACTGTCCTTGGTCTAAAAGAGCAATTAGGTTGCTTAATTCTTTATCTATCCCTCATGAAGTTACTCTAATAGACAATGATGAGAGCTTTCAAGAAATTATGGCTCAAAGTAGCCATAATACTTTCCCTCAAATATTTTTGGATAATAAATTTTTTGGAGGATATGATGAACTTTCAGAACAAGCAAAATTGGACAACTTAATTTCATTTAAGTAATCTATATTTTTTAAATATCACGATTAGTAAGCTTTTCAGCAACTAATTCTTCCTCTAACTGCTTTATTAATCTTGATACAAGACTTTGAAATTCTGGTTGACAGCCTTTAAATGCAGCTTTATGTCTTATTGGCTCATTTCTAGTTCTTAAATCGGTAAGCATTAATTGTAATGCGTCAATTTTGGGATTTATTTTCATAGTTTTAATTTATATATTTACATCTTTTAAATCATTTGCATAGCTTTTTTAAAAGATATCTTTTTATTATCATTCGAACTTGTAACTTCTATTAATTTATTTATGGATTCTTTGTTTTTTAAAGAATCGATACAACATTGTGCAACTAATCTTCTTGGGATTGATCCATTAATTTGAGTATCTTCTTTTGAATAATTTATATTTTCTGATTTAATATCTTCATTTTCTTTTAATCCTCCAGGTCTAATAATAGTCCATTCAAAATTTGAATTGCGTAGAAAGTTTTCACCTAATTTCTTCCAAATAAGAATTAAACCAAATAAGTTTAATGGGTGGAATAATTTACCGGTGCAAAGGGAACTAACTAAAATAACTCTTTTAATACCAACTCTTTTGCAACTCTCTAATTGCCTGTATACACCTAATGCATCAACCTTTGCAGGACCAGTTAAATCTAATGATGCTCTCGCTCCAGTCGCAATTATTAAAGCATCAATATCTTTTAAAGCTTCATCAAGTTCTCCTTTATTGTCTAATGAAACCCTGATTGTTTCTAAACGTTCTAATCCTGCTGAGACTTTTGAATTCTTTCTGATAATTTGCTTTACTTTATATCCTTTTTTAACTGCTTCTTCGGAAATTCTATAACCTGTTTTCCCCGATGCACCAGTAATTGCTATTTTCATAATTAAAAAACTAATTTAAATATTATATAAATTTCTTAAGGCTTTTTACATATAAATTTCTTTTTTCTTTTGGGATAAAGAGTACGACATAAATAACATTTTGTTCCATCACAACCTCTTGCTGTACAGTATTCTCTGCCATAAAAGATTATTTGCAAATGTAAGGTATTCCAATCATTAACAGGAAATATTTTTTTTAGGTCTTTTTCTGTCTTAACTACGTTATCTCCATTTGATAGCCCCCATCTTTGTGCCAACCTGTGTATGTGAGTATCTACTGGGAATGAGGGTATTTTAAACACTTGAGACATTACAACTGATGCTGTTTTATGACCTACCCCTGGAAGAGATTCAAGCTTCTCAAAAGAATCTGGGACCGCGCCATTATGCTTCTCAATCAATAATTTAGATAAGTTATAAATGTTCTTTGATTTTTGATTAGATAGACCTAAAAATTTTATGTATTCGTAAATGCCATTAATGCCTAGGTGCACCATCTTTTCTGGATTATCTGCAACTTTAAATAGGCTTTTTGTTAATTCATTAACTTTCTTGTCTGTTGATTGAGCACTTAAAACTACTGCAACGAGAAGTGTATATGCATTTGTATGATCAAGAGGTATTGGAGGAGATGGATATAGCTTTTTGAGTTCCTTACGGATTATTTCTGCTCTTTCGGACTTTCTCATTAAATTTGAAAATTAAACGGTGTATAAAATTATACACAGGATATTTTAGGTGAATGTTTTCTGCTAACTTAATATATTTGAATAAGAAAAACTTAGTGAAAAATGATGCGTTAATAATTGATGATTTGCATCATAAATATGATAAGCGAGAATGTTCAAATTGGATATTAAACGCAATTAACTTGAAAATTGAAAATGGCGAATTGTTAGGGTTGCTTGGTCCTTCTGGTTGCGGAAAAACTACTCTTTTAAGATTAATTGCGGGGTTCGAATATCCCTCTAGAGGGAGGATTTCTCTAAATGATAAGGAAATTTCAAGTGGTAAAAAAATTCTTAGTCCTGAGAAAAGAAATATTGGTATGGTTTTTCAAGACTATGCACTTTTCCCTCACTTAACTGTTTTGGAAAATGTAATTTTTGGTTTAAAAAACAAAAAAGATAGATCTAGAGTTGACTATTTATTAAATGTTGTAGGTCTTGATAGTTTTATTAGAAGATACCCACATGAATTATCTGGAGGCCAAAAACAAAGACTAGCAATTGCAAGAGCTCTTGCTCCGGGTACTAATTTTATTTTATTAGATGAACCATTTTGTAGTCTTGATATGCATGTCAAACTAAAATTGAGAAGTGAACTCCCAAATATTCTAAAAGGTTGTAATGCAAGTGGATTGATGGTTACTCATGATCCGGAAGAGGCAATGTCAATCTGCGATAAAGTTGCCGTCATGAATGAAGGGAAAATACATCAAATTGATACACCAATTAACCTTCTAAACAATCCCAAGACCCTATTTGTTAGTAGTTTTATTTTGGGTAATAATATTATTAATCTTCAAAAAAATGGTAATTCATATATGTCTTGTTTAGGTGAAATAAATAGTTCAGAGGTTTTACAAAATGCAAATATTAAAAGTATGTCAATTTCGCCTAAATTTATTTCAATTGAAAGATCAGAATCTGGAAATGCGAATATAATATCTAAAGAATTTCTTGGAGAATTTCTTATATATAAAGTAACTATTAATGGAAACATATTGCGGGTTAGAACTGATATTAATAATCTCCTAAATAATGGTGATAAATGTTCTCTTTCTATAAATAAAAATGGTTATTATTTTTTATATCCTGGAGCACATAAGGTATATATTTAGAATTTTTTTTATAGGCAATTACACTTCCCTCCCTTCCAATTAGAGCATTTTTTCTTTTTACATTTCTTTTTTTTATCTTTATATATTTTATTAGTTAATAGCAGTTCAGAAAAACTGTACTCTAAATTCATTTATAGTATTGCGAGTGATTTTCATTATCATATTATTTAATTTAATTTAAAGGATTTATTAATTACTAATTTATACAAAATGTTGTATTATTTTTATAGATACTTATCTGAAAATGAATGAAAATAACTTAAAAACAAAAAAATTAGTTAATTTTGGTCCATCTGGGAGAGCTGTGGCTCAACCGATAGACAAAAGCTTGTTGGATAACATTTTTGAACATCTAACAATGGAAAGATATGCCAATGTTCAATATTTTTCTATGTATCTATGGTTTCAAGAACGTGATTTAAATGGATTTGCCTCTCATTTTCTAAGTGAATCACAAGGCGAAATGGAACATGCTCAGAAATTTGCAGATTACTTAATCGCAAGAGGACAAAGCGTAAAATTAGATGAAATTCCTGCGCCCATTCAAACTTGGGATTCTATAGAGGAGTTGATTTCTTATTCTTTTAATATGGAGGCTGATTTAACTTCATCTCTACAACAACTTTATTCCATATCAGAAAGAATTTCAGATACAAGAACTAACGTTTTTTTAGATCCTATTATAGATGCTCAAACACAATCAGAAGATGAATTTGCAAACATACTGGGCAAGGTTAAGTTTGCTTCTAATCAACCTTCGGCAATCTTATTAATAGATAGTGATTTAAAGAAAAAATAAATTACTTTCAAATTTATTTTCATTCAATGTCCTTTTGGTTATTTCAAAAAGTAAATTCGAAAAGTTGATTTTCCCATTATTTTTATTTAAGAGTTCAGCTATTTTGTAAATTTCCTTAACTCTTTTAAAAATATGTCTGTTTTCAATAAATAACCTTCCCTTCAATGCTTTATTTTCTGTGGTTTTGTAGGATTGCTTGATATTTCTGAGTCTATTTGATAAAAACTCAATTTCCATTAACAAGTTGTTTGTAACTGATTGTGATTCCTTCATGTTTTTACAGTGGCGATGTTTCAATAAAAGAAGGGGCAACACTGACTGTCTGTGTTCCAATTGGAGCTATTAATAACTCAGATGTTCTTAATTTAGAAATTAATCTTGTTGATGTTACGCGTGTAGAACCGATTAATTCTCCAATCCTTTCGTGCGTTAACCTAAAGGGTAACTCGCACCATTGACCACATCTTCTCCCTAGACGATTTACTAGTATTGAAAACAAGGCTTGTAATCGCTGTTCTGCATTTCCTAAGTGTCTTATCCTGAGGAGTTGCAAAGTCCATTCATTTACTGCATCAAAACCAATATTCTGATCAATATTTACATTGCTATGAAAAGACAAATCTGTTAACGCTTCAACACAGACACCTTCGCTACATAAAAGGTCCGTTCTTAGTTGATCACCTGATTGTAAAAATGCAAGTGTCATTCCTTCAGTTTCTTCACAAGGGCAATAAACCCTAGCAATTCCACTTTCAACTTCTAGGCATGTCCCTTTTGGTCTTGATGAAGGATCTATTAATACGGATTGTCCAGTTATTATCCTTACTAATTTTGACGGAGATTCTCCATAACTATGGAAATTCATTAATTTAAATATGATAATGAGAATTATTATCAATTATGCACTATAAATTTACTTATTGCAAGAGATTCTCATTATCAACACATTTCTGAAGTTTTTCTTTACATAGTATTTCGCAATATAATTTAGATAGGAAATACTAAAAAATTTTTATTATTGATGGGAGCAAATAAAGTCTGTTTTAATTGTGGGAGTTCCTCATTCGTCTCAGATCGATCTTTAGGAGGAAAGATTGTGTGCTCTAAATGTGGATCTTCTTCATTCAAAAATAAATCTTCTTCTTTTTTTAAAAGTAAGAAATTAGTAATTCTTGCTATCGCGATAGTTATTTTTATAATTATTATTTAGATAATCTGTTTATATTCCAAAGTCCATTATTTTTAGTTACCTCTACTTCAATTCCATATAACTTATTAAGATTTTCACTATTTATTACTTTAGTTTGTTTCCCATCAGCGATTATCTTCCCATCTTTTAACATTATGACCCGGTCATAAATTTTTGTAATTGTTGAAATATCATGAGTTACGCATAAGATTTTGGTTTTTAATTTTGATAATTCATTAATCTTATCAACTACAAAAAACCTTGATTTATAGTCTAAATTTGCAATTGGTTCATCTAGGATTAATATGTCCGGTTTTTTGATTAACGCCCTAGCAATAATAGAAATTTGTTTTTCTCCATCTGATAAATAGGAAAAATATTTTTTTGATAAATTAGATATATTCATTTTCTTCATAATTTTTTCTACCTTGTAAGCATCTTTTTCAGATCTATTTTGTACATAACAATATCTTCCATATAGCCCACTTAAAATTAAATCAAAAACTCGTAGATTTGGATTTATTCTATTTTTTATATCATTATTTACGGTACTTATTTTTTTTCTTAGTTCCCATAAATTTATAAGTTCTTTGTCAAAAATTTTCAATTTTGAATCATTAGTTTTTACTGGGTAAATGTTTCTATTAATTACTTCTATTAAGGATGATTTACCTGAACCATTTGGTCCAATTAATATAACATTCTCTGAATACATTATCTTTAAATTTAAATCTTTAATTACTTCAAAGCCGTTTTTAAAACAATTTATATTTTTTGCCTCAAACCAAAATTCATTAACCACTAAAACTTATTGCTCCAAAATATAATCAATTGAATTGAACTTAAAATAAATATAAAAAGATAAAGCCAATTCAACCACGAAGGTCTATCTACTTTCTTCATGGATTATATTATTAACATAAAAAATATAAGCGGAGCAGCAAATCTTACAAATGTTTTTCTTATAATATCTATATTATTTGCAATTTCTAACTTCTTTATTTCAGGAGGATATTTCAATATAACTTTGTCATATACATCAAGATTTTGGGTTTTGTTAATATTTTTCCATGGTTCATCTTTATCTTCAGACTTCTTGTACCACTTCCAAAAATAATTTATTATCCTATCTTCTCCCAATAATTTTATTTCATCCTTACTTATAAATCCCATATCGTGATTATATGTTTGTGTTTTTAAAATCATATAATCCTCATCGAATATCTTA
>CACKJL010000012.1 GCA_902600395.1 uncultured Prochlorococcus sp.
GTAAGGGGAACCGCATCTTGAAAATGGGTTCTTCCTATCTTTATAAGGTCTTTCCATTCTTCACTTTTTTTATCAAGGATCTTAGTAAGTTCTCTTATCGTTGGAACTAAATTTTTGATTATTTCATTAACAACAGATATTTGAATAGCAGCAGGAAAAGTATCATTAGTTGACTGAGATTTATTTACATCGTCATTCGGATGTATTGGTTTATGACTACCAAGCTCTGAATTAGTTTTTAAAGCTGCAATATTTGAAATTACCTCATTAACGTTCATATTTGTTTGCGTGCCACTGCCTGTTTGCCAAACCTTTAAGGGAAACTGTGAATCGTGCAGCCCATCAAGTATTTCCGTACATGCCTCTACAATCAAATCTTTTTTCATTTTATCTATTAAACCTAAATTGAAATTCGCAATTGAAGCAGCTTTTTTTATGAGGGTGAGTGAATAAATTAACTCAATTGGAATTAATTCTTCTCCAATAGGAAAATTTATTATCGATCTTTGTGTTTGAGCACCCCACAAAGCTTCCATGGGAACTTCTATTGTTCCCATACTATCTTTCTCAATCCTAAAGTTTTTTGTCATTATTCCTCTGAAAACACTGGTTTAACTTAGATAAGGTTTTCAGTAATCCTAGATATCTAACTTCTCCCATATTACACTTAAATTATTTAGATGAATTGAAGGATTAAAACATTCTTCTAATTCATTTTGATCAATAAAATCCATTATTTCATTATCTCTCTCTATATTTTGTTTGAAATTCCCATCCAAAGTATTCCAGGCTTGATGCGCATTTTTTTGTACTAAGCTATAAGCCTTTTCTCTAGACAACCCCTTCTCTACAAGCAAAAGTAAAACTTTCTGACTAAAGATTACACCACCATATATATTTAAATTTTTGAGCATATTTTTTGGATAAACTTCCAAATTGCTTATTATATCTTTCATTTCCTTGAGCATAAAATGCAAACAGATTGATACGTCAGGTAACATGATACGTTCATTTGAACTATGGCTTATATCTCTTTCGTGCCAAAGTGGAACATTTTCCAGTGCTGTTAAGACGTAACTCCTCAAAATTCTTGCTAAACCGCTTACTCTTTCACTTCGAATAGGATTTCTTTTATGAGGCATGGCAGAACTTCCTTTTTGCCCTTTTGTAAAGCCTTCCTCAACTTCTAAAACATCAGTTCTTTGTAAATTTCTTATTTCAGTTGCAAATCTATCTAAAGAAGCGCCAACTAGTGCAATAGTTTGAACATATTCTGCATGTCTGTCTCTCGATATAACCTGCGTACTTGCTGTATCTGGTTTTAAGCCGAGTAAATCACAAGTTATTTGTTCTACTTTGGGATTCGTATTTGCGTAAGTTCCCATTGCACCACTTATTTGTCCAATTGCTATTGATTCTCTCAGTGTTAATAATCTTTTTTTGTTCCTTATTATTTCTGCTAACCATCCAGCAAGTTTAAAACCGAAGGAAATTGGCTCCCCATGAATTGCATGTGATCTGCCAATCATTAATGTATTTTTATGCTTCTTTGCTAACAATCTGACTTCATTTTCTAATTTCTCAATTTCTTTTAATAATAATTCGCAAGAATCTTTTAACTGAAGAGATAAGCCAGTATCAAGTACATCACTACTGGTCATACCAACATGTATATATCTTCCAGAATCTCCTACAAATTCATTAACGCTTGTAAGAAATGCTATAACATCATGTTTAACTTCTTTCTCAATTTCTGTAATTCTTGATTCATCAAACTTTGCATTTGAACGTATCTCTTTCATGGCATTCTCGGGAATTTTCCCAAGGGAAAAATTTGCTTCACATGCAGCTATTTCAACCTTAAGCCAACTCTGGAATTTTGCGCTATCAGTCCAGATTTTTCCCATTTCGGGTAATGTGTAACGCTCGATCACAATTTTTATTAATTATCAATTTAAACTTTATAACCAAAATTGAATTAATGCTCTATACCTTAAAGATGTACTTGCCATTGAACATATTTTTCTGGCTATTATTTTCTTATGTAACATTTTTCTGTCGAATTAAGAAAGCTTTAATATAAAAATGTTTGCATTTATTCCTCACGTTAATAATGGGTAATTTTTAAGTTCTTATTTAAAATTGGAAGGTATTAAAGAATTTGGATCTTAATCCTGTAGAAGTTCATTATTCAGTCTTTTTTTATTGATTAATAGATGATTAAAAAAAGTAGATTAGACCTTTATCTTCTAAAAAGTGGTTTATGTGAAACTCGTCAAAAAGCCCAAGGTTTAATTCTTGCGGGCAAGGTTAGAGATATCAATGGAAAAGTATGTGATAAACCTGGACAACAAGTATTAATTGGATCTGAATTTTTTATTGATTCCGAACCTATGTTTGTATCAAGGGGCGGCGAAAAATTAATAGAGGCATTTAATAAACTTGAAATTAAAGTAAAAGATAAAATATGTATTGACGCAGGAATCTCTACTGGGGGATTTACTGATTGCTTATTGCAACAAGGAGCAAAGTTAGTTTATGGGATAGATGTTGGTTATGGACAGACTGCATGGAAGATTAGAAATAACCCCAAAGTCATACTTTTTGAACGAACTAATATTCGAAATTTAAAACCTAATGATCTTTTATCTAGAAGTAATGAATTGCCAAATTTTGTAGTTGCTGATTTGTCATTTATTTCATTAAAGTTAGTTTTTAAATCTATTGGTAATTTATTAGAAGGTGATTGCATTGAGGGGATATTTTTAATTAAACCCCAATTTGAGGTAGGTAAAGATAAAGTCAGTAAAGGCGGCGTTGTTCGTAATCCTAAATTCCATACTGAAGCTATAGAGTCTGTTATTTATGCTGCAAAGAATTTCCAATGGAATATAAAGAATTTGATAGCTTCTCCTCTAGTAGGTCCTGCTGGAAATCATGAATATTTAGCTTGGATGACGTTAGGAAGTCAATCAAATAAAATGATTAATAGTGAGTACATACAAAATTTAGTAAAAAAAACTCTTTGAATTAAAGAGCTTCTTCGTCTTTGTCGCCAGTTCTAATTCTTACAACAGAATCGATTGATGTGATAAATATTTTTCCGTCACCTATCTCTCCAGTTTTTGCTGCTTCAGCAATCGCATCTATGACAGAATTAACCTTTTCATCTTCTACGACAACTTCTACTTTAAGCTTTTGAAGAAATTCAACAGTAAATTCGGAACCTCTATATCTTTCAACTTGTCCTTTTTGCCTTCCAAAACCTCTGACTTCACTAACTGTCATTCCAACAATACCAGAGTTTACTAACGCAATTTTTACATCCTCCAGTTTAAATGGACGTATGATTGCTTCAATTTTCTTCATGATTAAAGATTGAATATTCCTATTTTAATTGTTTTTTGGGAAAACATCCAACATTGAAATATCAGAAAAACATTCAACATTAAGACCTGCATTCTTGGCGTCTTCAATTAAAATTTGGGAATTTTCTTCGGAAATTATTACTGTACTATTTGACAACGCTTCCCACTGATCATTCTCAAAGTGTGTTTGAAGCCATAACATTCCAATTGCGGTTTTTGGTTGAAGGGATTTATTTAAGTTGTTATCAATAGTTATCAAACAAATGTCCATTAATTTTTAATTGAACTAAACACATATAAACCTTTTGGCAGACATTATGAATGTTACTATTGATACAAAAATAAGATTTAACAGCTTTTGACTTAGTCAATTGTAATACTTAGATTTGTTGATACTTTTGCGAATTTTTATCTTTATATATAGTTTTTATATAGGTTTAGTAAAAAAGTTCTACTAAAAATGAGTACAGCTAAATTAGAAGATTCGACTCAAAGACCGCTATATGGTGAAAGAATTATTGAAGAATCAAAAATAATTTGTTTCGATAATCCAAATAAGAAAAGAATTTATGAAATTTCTATTCAGTTACCTGAATTTACATGTAAGTGCCCCTTTTCTGGTTATCCAGATTTTGCGAAACTAAATATTATTTATCAACCTAATTTGAGAGTTTATGAGTTGAAGTCTTTAAAGCTTTATATTAATAAGTTTAGAGATATAAAAATATCACATGAGGAAGTTGTGAATAGAATTATGGATGATTTAGTGAATGAAGGTTCACCTCACTGGATACATTTAAAAGCTGCATTTAACCCCAGAGGGAATGTTTCTATGCAGTTAGATATTTTTAGTGGGCAGAAAAGAAATTAAAATTTTTTTATTTCTTCTGATAATTTAAAAAATTCTTTTTTAAAACCAACTAGATTTTTATTACTAAG
Organism: uncultured Prochlorococcus sp.; assembly: GCA_902600395.1. Classification (GTDB taxonomy): domain Bacteria; phylum Cyanobacteriota; class Cyanobacteriia; order PCC-6307; family Cyanobiaceae; genus Prochlorococcus_A. Next base: position 4,308 of record CACKJL010000012.1, read on the forward strand.
GCCTCCAATAGATAATTTTTGAGATTCTTGATTTACCAGAATCCATAATTGGTTAGTTGGTATAAGACTTATTATTGTTCCAAAAATTATTAAAATAAAAGAAAAGTAAATAAATGGTATGGATGGATCATTTTTAATTATTAAACCACTGCTGGGGATTATTTTTTTTAGAGATACTTTTGAAGAATTAATTTCTAAAGGATTGTCATTGATATAGAGATTATTCCCGGAAAGATTTTCTATATTCGAAATTTTAAGTGGACCATTTTCATTATCTATTGTTAAAAGGAAATTTTTTTTAGTCTCCGATCCTAATTCAACTAAAACTCCCCAAACTTGATTGCCGATTTCGGGAATCTCCTTTAATTGTAATTGATAAAGGATATTATCTATTTCTAAAACAACATTTGATATTGCCCAATCTGCTTGATAAATAGTTAATCCTTTAAACCTGATTGGGTGATTAACTTTGGTTGTTTTTATTTCATTCAAATTTAGATCTTCAGAAGAAAAATTTAATTTTGAAATAAACTGTTTGGGTACACCATCACTTTCTCGTTCTATAGAAAAATCTACTAATTTTACATTGGCTTTTGAGTTTGTGCTCTCATTAACAAGATCCAAAGTTTCTCCAGGCAGTAAATATTGTTCTTTTGATTGACTTGTAAAACTTCCATATGCTGAACCTATAAGTAAGACTATTAATCCGATATGTACAACTAAAGGACCGATTTTTCCAATTAAACCCCTTCTTGCAGAAATATGACTTTTAAATTTGTATGTTTTCCATCCTCTTTTTTTAAGTAATAAATCTACTTTTGATATATGTTCGCCATCTTGATTGATTGGATGACTTGTAGTTAGTTGCAGTTTGCTAAATTTTTTTTCGCTGTTGTATTCAATCCATTTTAATGAAGCTTTTAATGAAGGGATTTGCCTCCTGAAACTACAAGCTGCTAGAGAAATGCAAAGAAGAATTAATGCAAATAAAAACCAAAAGCTTGTATATATGTGATCCAATTGAAGTTTTAAGACTTTTTCTCCATCTAAAAATCCAAAAATGGGAGCACTATCGAAATTATCAATATAAAATTTATTACTACTACCTTGAGGTATAAAAGTCCCTATGCCGCTTGTAATAGCTATGAAGATTATCAGTGATATGGCGAATCTTAAACTTGATATTTTTAATATTAGATTCTTAAAAACAATCATTTAAATCCAATTTGATAATAAATTTAATAACCCTAGGGAAACTAAAAATATCCCACTTAAAGTCGGAATTATTTGACTAAATTTTCTAAGCGCTAAAAATTGTTTTAGGTTTTCTGCAGTAGCTCCTGCAACGATTAACGGGGTTACTTGGCCTATCCCAAAGAAAAATAAAAAAATAATAGATATTGTTGGATTTTTAGCTTGCGATACCCATGCTAGAAGAGTTGCTAAAACTGGAGTAATGCAAGGTGAAGAAGCTAGGCCAAAAGTAGTCCCTATGGCAAAAGGTGCTATAAATGTTGGTATTTTATCTTCAATTATTTTTATATCAGGTCCATTTGGGAACTGAAACTTTAGGATACCTAGTAGATTTAAACCCATTATTATTGCTATCAAGGCAACGATCGAAGTGTAAAAAGATGGGATTTGCCCATATATCCTACCTAAGAATCCACTGGCAGCACCAAGCGCAACGAGTGAAAAAACGACTCCTCCTGAAAAACTAATAAGTTTAAATTTATTTTTCTCTGTTCCTCCTATATAAGCAATAGTGATTGGTAGTAATGATAATGAGCATGGGCCAAGACTTGTTAAAAGTCCTGCGCTGAAAACCAAAAAAATAGTAAATGGTCCAGGATTATTAAGGCCATTCTGCAAAAGCAGATTACCCTTTTGAGATAATTCTGAAATAACTAAATTAAATGATTCGATAGCTTGGGTTAATTCTTATAAATTCTAACTAATTAAGAGTCTTTCGTGTACTAATCATACCTATGAAGCCTGTAGATTCTAATGAACATCTCAGTAACATCCCTGCAATAAAAAATGATGCGATTAATGAATTTCCACCATAACTAATGAAAGGTAGTGGTAAGCCAGTAGTAGGCATAGAGCCTGTTGCTACAGCAATATGCATTATTGATTGACCTATTAACAATACACCACATCCAATAGAAACTAATTTTGTATAGTTGTTCCTGCATTTTAGAGCAATTCTTAAAGTTATATAAGAGAAAACTGCTAAAAAACCTAGGAATAAAGTACACCCTAACAAACCAAATTCTTCAGCAAAAATGGCAAAAATAAAATCTGTGTACATAAAAGGTAGGTACTGTAATTTTTGTATAGATAAGCCAAAACCTTGACCGAATAGACCACCTGAACCTATAGCTAATAAACTTTGAACCAATTGAAATCCACTTTCCTGTTGATCTTCCCAAGGATTAATAAATGAAGCAACTCTAAGTTTTTGATATTCGTTATTGAGGATACTAATACATCCAGTAATAAATCCTAATGAGGCAAATGAACAGAGAGAAATTAGTTTTACGCCTCCACATAAACCTATTACCCAAAAAAGAATTCCAGTTAATGATGCAGTACTTAAATTAGGCTGCTTAAGTATGAATAAAATTAATAATCCAAAAGAGAATATTGAAATTAATTTTTTATCATTCTTAATCAAATTCCAATGAGCGAAAAGGTTAGCAGCTTCTAGAATTAAAAAAGGCTTAATTAATTCAGATGGTTGTAGACGTAAATTTCCTAGTACTAGCCATCTTGAAGATCCGTTAACTGTAATTCCAGTAATATTGGTTAGTAATATTAGAAAAAATAAAATAAAAAAAATAATTCTTGAAAACTTTAAAAGATTTCTAATGTTTGTATTCAGAATAAAATAAAATAGACTAATTCCTGGAATTGTCCAAATAATTTGTTTTTTTAAGAAGTAAGCCCAATTACCCATTTCCCTACTAGCCACCCACCAACTTGATGATCCAAGAATGCATATTCCTAATATTGACCAAATTCCAATGAGAACAAAGAGGATTTTTGCCTCATAAGGCCATATCGTCCAAGGTAAGGGAAATATAGACTCTGTTAAATTGCTTAGATTTTTTTTGTAATTAGAACTAAAGGGTTTTTTTCTTTTAGAAATTCTTTTGTATTTTATTTTTTCTTGACTTATCTCCAATTTTTTAGATGTATATGTACTATTGAGACGTTTAATTGAGATTTTGCCAAGTCTTTTATTAACGTTTTAAAGTGTTAAAGCAATAAAAAAGATGACTTTTCTTGAATTTTATTTTTGAAGAATAAAGTAAAAAAAAGACTACAGATTCATCATAAATCTTAAGAATTAATTTTTTATAAAAAAAAACTAGCTAAAAGGTACCTCTCCGTGATAGATTCCCTGAGTTTATATACTTACCTCAAACCATTCAGAGAGGGTTCTAAACTATGTTCACATCAGTGGACTCAAATAGAAAAAAAATTGAGCATCCCTCTAATGAGAATGTTCAATTTCCTCGATCCCTGAATAATTCGATCATCAAAGAAAGTAAATCTGGCATTGCCAATCAAATTGATAATTTGCTTTCTAAAAATGATGAATATACAAAATTGCAATTAACAATTTTTGGAATTACTTTTGTTGTTTCTATTTTATTAGCTTCAATAACTGGAATTTTTCTGGGATTTACTTTTGGTTTCAGTATTTTTATAGGTGCAATAGCCGGTATTTTTTACCTACGTTTGCTTGCCAAAAGTATAGGGAAACTTGGTAAAGAATCATCAGGTGTATCAAAATTGCAACTATTAGTTCCAGTTTGCCTCTTTATTTTTGCGAGCAAGCTAGGATCTTTGGATATTTTTCCTGCAATGATAGGTTTTTTCATTTATAAGCCTTCACTCATTCTTTATTTCTCACGTTCTTAAGTAAACTTTTTTATTCAAAACAAATGTTTTTTAATTCCTTGCTAACAAATTTTGCAGCATTAGAGGTTGGTCAACATCTTTATTGGCAAATTGGAAATATCAGACTACATGGGCAGGTATTTTTAACATCTTGGATCTTATTAGGAGCGTTATTAGTTTTTATTTCTATAGGAACTAAAAAGATGGAAAATGATCCTAAAGGCCTTCAAAACTTGCTCGAATTCCTCTGGGATTACATAAGAGATCTTGCAAGGACGCAAATAGGTGAAAAAGTTTATAGAGATTGGATGCCATTTATAGGTACTTTATTTTTATTCGTCTTTGTTAGTAATTGGGGAGGAGCTTTAATTCCTTGGAGATTGATTAAGTTACCAAATGGAGAATTAGGAGCGCCTACTGCAGATATCAATACAACTATAGCCTTGGCTTTATTGGTTTCACTTTCTTATTTTTATGCAGGTTTAAGCAATAAGGGTTGGAGATACTTTGAATACTATGTTCACCCAACTCCGATTATGCTTCCTTTCAAAATTCTGGAGGACTTTACGAAACCTTTATCACTCTCTTTCAGGCTATTTGGAAATATTTTGGCTGATGAACTTGTTGTTGGTGTTCTAGTCTTTTTAGTTCCGCTAATTCTCCCAATACCTGTTATGTTTCTAGGATTATTTACTAGTGCAATTCAGGCATTGATTTTTGCAACTCTGGCGGCCTACTACATTGGAGAAGCCGTTGAAGAACATCATTAGCTGTCTTCCAATACATTCAGACGCTTTTACAAAGGGTCTGTAATCTGGCAAAATATCTAATCGCGTAGGTCTGAAAATATCAGACCCATTCTTAAACAAAGGATGTCCAAGCGTGTATGACAACAAAGATTATCACAAGTATTAAGCTCTTTATTTCAAAATTATGGATTCGATTACTTCCGCTGCATCAGTTGTAGCTGCTGGTTTAGCAGTTGGTCTAGGTGCTATTGGCCCAGGTCTTGGACAAGGTAACGCAGCTCAAGGTGCTGTTGAGGGTATTGCCCGTCAACCAGAAGCTGAAGGTAAAATTAGAGGAACTCTCCTTTTATCTTTCGCTTTCATGGAGTCATTAACAATTTACGGATTAGTTGTGGCTTTGGTACTACTTTTTGCGAATCCTTTTTCCTAAAAGTTAATATTGCTTCTAACCCTTATTAGCAATATTTAAATTTAATTTTTTAACTTCAACTGAATCATATGTTGGCCTTTAATTTTTTTGGTGCTACAGAAGGTGGATTATTTGACATAAATGCCACTTTGCCACTTATGGCGATACAAGTAGTTGCGCTTACTTACATATTAAATTCCCTCTTTTTTAAGCCTGTTGGCAATGTCGTAGAAAAAAGAGAAAAGTTTGTAAGTAACAATATTATTGAGGCCAAAAATAAACTTTCTGAGGTTAAAAAATTAGAAGCTGATTTATTAACTCAGCTTCAAAGTGCTCGTACAGAAGCTCAAAGAATTGTGAGCGAAGCTGAGAATGAGTCTGACAAGCTTTATAAAGAAGCACTAGAACTTGCCAACAATGAAGCAAATGCTTCAAAAGAAAAAGCAAGACTAGAAATTGAAAGTCAGACCACTGCTGCTCGTGATCAACTTTCTAAACAGGCTGACGATCTAAGCGAACTTATTGTTAATAGATTGATTCTAGAAAAATGAATTTAACTCTTTTAGCTACAGAAGGTTTTGGATTGAATTTCAATTTATTCGAAACCAATATCCTTAATTGGGCTGTAGTAGTTTTCGGTCTTTATAAATTTTTGCCTGGTTTCCTAGGTAAAATGCTTCAAAAAAGGAGAGAAGGTATCCTTCTTGAATTAAAAGATGCTGAAGATCGACTCCTAAATGCAACTCAAGCTTTAGAAAAGGCGAAGAAAGATTTATCTTCAGCAGAAGAAAAAGCTTCTCAAATAAAAGCAGATTCCCTTAAAAGATCTGAATCAATCAGAATGGAAAGTGAGAAAAAAGCGATAGAGGAGATGGCACGAATTAAACAAAGTGCAATCTCTGATGAGAGCTCTGAAGCATCCAGAGCAATTTCTCAACTTCGAAAAGAAGCTGTAGAACTGGCAATTAAGAAAGCTTTAGATTCTCTCCCAAATAGACTTGATAAAACAACGCAAGAAAATTTGGTAACTCAATCAATTAACAATATTGAGGTGAACTAATGCCACTTTTAAATTCAGTTACTACACCATACGCAGAGGCATTACTTCAAGTTGTGAATGAAAATTCCCAAACTGAAGAGATGGTTTCTGAAGTTAAACAACTCTTGGAATTAATAAATGATTCCCCTGAACTGGAGAAGGCACTATCCTCTCCCATTTTAGAGACAGAGTCTAAGAAGAAAATCATTAATGAAATTTTTTCAAAAAAGGTTAATTCTTCTTTATTGAATTTCTTAAAATTATTGGCCGATAGGCAAAGAATTGGAATCATTACTTCAATTCTGGATAGGTTTTTAGAGATTTACCGAGAAAATAGTAATATTGCTTTGGCAACTGTTACTTCTGCAGTCGAGCTTACTGATGAACAGAAAGGTTTAATTACCAAAAAGATCATCAATATTGCTGGAACTGAAAAATTAGAACTTGTAACTAAAATCGATCCATCTCTTATTGGTGGTTTCGTCGCCAGTGTAGGATCAAAAGTAATTGATGCTTCTCTTGCTTCACAAATAAGAAAACTTGGCTTATCCCTTTCCAAGTAACTTTTAAATCAACCTTAAATTCTTAAATCCATGGTATCTATACGCCCTGATGAAATCAGTTCAATCTTAAAACAGCAAATAACTGATTATGACCAATCTGTAAGTGTTAGCAATGTAGGAACTGTTCTGCAAATCGGTGATGGCATTGCAAGAATATATGGCTTAGATCAGGTCATGGCAGGTGAGTTATTGGAATTTGAAGATGGTACCGAAGGTATAGCTTTAAATCTTGAAGATGATAATGTTGGGGCCGTTTTAATGGGAGAGGCACTGGGTGTCCAAGAAGGAAGTAACGTTAAGTCCACGGGTAAAATTGCATCTGTTCCGGTTGGTGAAGCAATGCAGGGGAGAGTTGTTAACCCTCTAGGACAACCAATAGATGGGAAAGGGGAAATTCCAACAAGTGATACTAGATTGATTGAAGAAATGGCTCCTGGAATAATCAAGAGAAGATCAGTGCATGAACCAATGCAAACAGGTATCACATCTATTGATGCAATGATTCCTGTTGGAAGAGGTCAAAGAGAATTAATTATTGGTGATAGACAAACTGGAAAATCTGCAATTGCCATTGATACGATAATTAACCAAAAAGGTCAAGACGTTGTTTGTGTTTACGTAGCTATTGGTCAGAAGTCAGCATCAGTAGCAAACATCGTAGAGGTCTTAAGAGAGAGAGGAGCCCTTGATTATACAGTAGTAGTTAGTGCAGGAGCTTCAGAACCTGCTGCTTTACAGTATTTAGCACCTTATACCGGTGCAGCAATTGCTGAACATTTTATGTATCAAGGTAAAGCAACACTTGTTATTTATGATGATCTAACAAAACAAGCTCAGGCTTATAGACAAATGTCTCTTCTTTTAAAAAGACCACCAGGAAGAGAGGCTTATCCAGGAGATGTTTTCTACTTACATAGCAGATTGTTAGAAAGAGCAGCAAAACTTTCTGATGCTATGGGAGGGGGCTCTATGACAGCTCTTCCAATTATTGAAACTCAGGCAGGGGACGTTTCGGCTTACATCCCAACTAATGTTATTTCAATTACAGATGGACAAATATTCTTGAGTGCAGATTTATTTAACTCAGGATTAAGACCAGCTATTAATGTTGGTATTTCTGTTAGTCGTGTTGGAGGAGCCGCTCAGACAAAAGCAATTAAAAAAATTGCAGGAACTTTAAAATTAGAACTCGCACAGTTTGATGAACTAGCTGCTTTTTCTCAATTTGCATCTGATCTTGATGAAGCAACTCAGCAACAACTTGAACGAGGCAAAAGACTAAGAGAGTTATTAAAGCAACCTCAATTCTCTCCTTTGAACCTTGCAGAACAAGTTGCAGTTGTTTATGCAGGAGTTAAAGGTCTTATTGATGAAGTTCCTGTTGAAGATGTTACTAAGTTTGCAACTGAACTTAGGGAATACCTAAAGTTAAATAAAGCGGAATTTATAGAAGAAATTCTTAAAGAAAAGAAATTAAATGATGGATTAGAAGCGACACTCAAAGAGGTAATAAATGAAGTTAAATCATCAATGCTTGCCACAGTTTAAATTTATTTAGGAGATACCATGGCAAATCTTAAAGAGATTAGAGATCGAATCGTTTCCGTTAAAAATACAAGAAAAATAACGGAGGCCATGAGACTTGTTGCAGCTGCTAAAGTTAGGAGAGCTCAAGATCAAGTTCTTAAGAGTAGACCTTTTGCAGATAAACTTGCACGAGTCTTAGAAAATATTCAATCTAGAGTACAATTTGAGGCTGTCGACTCTCCTCTATTATCTAAGAGAGAAGTAAAAAGTATCTCCTTGGTTTGTATAACTGCGGATAGGGGTTTATGCGGTGGTTACAACACAAATATTATAAAGAAGGTAGAAATAAGATATGCAGAATTAGTCAAACAAGGGTTTCAGCCAAATTTAATTTTGGTAGGGAAGAAAGCTATTGGATATTTTCAAAATAGAAAGGATAGATATGTGATTAAAAGTACTTTCAAAGAACTAGAACAGGTACCCACAGTCAAGGACTCTGAAGGAGTTACAAATGAGATTTTAGCTGAATTCCTTTCAGAAAATTCTGATAGAGTCGAAATAATTTACACGAAATTCATCACCTTAGTTAGCTGCGCCCCTGTCGTTCAAACACTATTGCCACTTGATCCTCAAGGAATTGCTGAGGAAAACGATGAAATTTTTAGGTTGACTACAAAAGAAAGCAAGTTACTTGTTGAAAAATCAAATATTGAAAAAAGTAATTCAGAGAAATTGCCATCAGATATTGTTTTTGAACAAAGTCCTGATCAACTTTTAGATTCTTTATTACCATTATATTTACAGAATCAGGTACTAAGAGCTCTTCAAGAGTCGGCAGCTTCAGAACTCGCTTGCAGGATGACTGCTATGAATAATGCAAGTGATAATGCTAAAGAATTAGCAAGTACTTTGAATCTAACCTATAACAAAGCCAGACAAGCAGCTATTACACAAGAAATATTAGAAGTTGTAGGAGGTTCAGCAGTTTAGAAATAAGATTTAGGATATGCCTGAATACAATATCAAAGTTCAATTTGAGCAAAATACTTTTAGTTTCTTATGTTCTGAAGATCAAGATATTATTTCAGCGGCAAAAATGAATGGAATAGATTTACCAAGTAGTTGTTGTTCAGGAGTTTGTACAGATTGTGCATCCATGATATTGGAAGGATCCGTAGATCAGGAAGATGCTATGGGATTAAATGATGATTTACGGGAAAAGGGCTTTGCACTTTTGTGTGTAGCGTACCCCAAGTCAGATTTAAATATTGTTATTGGTAAAGAAGTCGAAGATGATTTATATAATGATCAATTTGGTAAATATCAAAAATGAAATTAAATTCTGTTGATTATTATTTAGATTGGCCAGTTTCAATAAAATTAAAAAATTTAAGGGAATTCATCATTACAAATTTAGAAAAAAAAGGAGATTTAATTCGATGGTCAATTGTTGATATTCAAAATTCTATTGACTCTTTTGGAACAAAAAAACTTAAAATTAAAGCTGTCATAGCTAATTAAAAAATATAAATTGGAATATTTTTAATAATGGAAAATTCACCAACAATATTTATTGTTCCAACTGGTATTGGTTGTGAAGTGGGAGGTTTTGCTGGGGATGCACTTCCTACCGCTAAATTATTAGCATCCGCAAGTGGATGTTTAATTACTCATCCAAATGTTATGAATGGCGGTACTCTTTCTGAAAAAGATAAAAATATTTTTTATGTTGAGGGTTATAGTTTAGACCGACTTGCTAAAGGAGAAATTGCTTTAAAAAGGGTAAAGCAACAGAAAATTGGGATAATTTTTGATTCAGCCATTGAAAAAGAAATATTAGTAAGACATTTACAAGTAGCTGATGCATGTGTTTCTACTTTAGGGATTAATGTTCATTCTTATGTGATTACAAAAAAGCCATTAAACATAGTTATTGATTCTGATTCTTCAAAAATCAGTGGTGGCACAATTAAAAATCCTGATACTCTAATTGATGCTGGAAAATGTTTAATAGCAAAAGGAGTTACGGCCATAGCAATAGTGGCAAAATTTCCAGATGATCCAGATTCTTTAGAAACTAATATCTATCGAGAGGGGAAAGGGGTTGATCCTATTGCTGGAGTCGAAGCAGTTATAAGTCATTTAATAAGCAAATTTTTAAAAGTCCCCTGTGCTCACGCACCCGCTTTAAATCCAATTGAATTAAATGAAAATTTAGATCCTCGTGCAGCTGCAGAAGAAATAGGATACACCTTTTTACCATCAGTACTGATTGGGTTAAGCAATGCACCTGACATTGTTGAATTGCCCGCTAAAAATGAATCAATCTCACTACACCCTGATCAGATTGAATCTATTGTTGTTCCTAATGGTGCATTAGGTGGAGAAGCAGTACTAGCAGGGATTGAAAAAGGTTTAAATATTATCTCTGTAAAAAATCAAAATACATTAAAAGTGACAAATGAGTTTTATAATTATCCAAATCTTTTTGAAGTTGATAATTATTTAGAAGCTGCAGGCATAATTCTTGCTATCAAAAAAGGTATCAACCTTGATTCAGTTAAAAGGCCTTTAAAAAAAATCCAACAGTGTTCTTATAGTGATTAATAAGATATTGCTATGGGAATTCTCCAGTCACTTCCTAATGATTGGCTGCTTAGTTTTAGGATTGGAGGAGCCTGCTTTCTTTTGAATTCCGCTTTTTTTATGAGTGAGATAATTTTTAAAATTAAATCTTTTTTATAACCATCTTCTTCTAGTTGTTGTAAATCTTTTTTCTCTTCAATAATTCCTTTAAGAATATTATCTAAAATAGAATAAGGTGGGAGAGAATCAGTATCTAATTGATTAGGACCTAATTCGGCACTTGGAGCTTTCGTACGTATATTTTCTCCAATTATATCTACATTAGTATCTAACATATACAACTTTCTACGATTAATTGAATCTTTACTATCAAGCCAATTGCATAATTTAAAAACATTTGTTTTATATAAATCGCCAATTACGGATAATCCCCCATTCATATCACCATAAAGTGTGCAGTATCCTACGGCCAGTTCTGATTTATTGCCTGTTGAGAGTAACAAATGCTTTTCTTGATTTGCTAAAGCCATAAGAAGTGTACCTCTTATCCTTGACTGAATATTTTGATTTGTTATTTCAGCCATCTCGAAAGATATTGTTTTTATAAATGATTCTTCAAAAGAGGTCATCAAGTTTTTAATTGGAATGCTCTTGAAATTTATCTTTAATCTTCTTGCTAAATCTTTTGCATCACTCTTTGAATGAGATGAGCTCCACTTAGAGGGCATTGAAACGCAATAAACATTATCACTTCCCAGAGCCGCTGTAGCAATTGCCGAGACAAGTGCTGAATCAATACCACCACTTAATCCAACCAGAGCTGTTTTAAATCCACATTTTTTTGCATAATCTTTAACACCAAGGACTAATGCATCAAAAATTGATGACATTTCGGAGTTTTCAAATTCATTTTTTTCAGGTTTTGTTTGCTCAATTTCCCAGCTGGAGAGATCTTCCGAAAAAGATTTTAGTTGCTTAATTTTAGATCCATTCTTATCAAGAATAAAACTATTTCCATCAAAAATTAAATTATCATTTGCTCCAATCTGGTTGACATAAATAAGCGGTACTTGAAGATATTGTGCAGCAAAACTGGAAACATTTGATCTTAGCTCTAACTTTTTCAGAGTATATGGGGAGGCTGATAAATTTACTAAAACATCAACTTTTTTTTTCTTTAAATCAATAATGGGATTTTTTCTATGGATTCCTCTACCTTCTATATCTTTGTTGACCCATAAATCCTCACATATAGTAAAGCCAAGTCGCCAAGTTTTATTTTTAATTTGTTTAATCAATACGGAAACTGTTTCTTCTGATCTGAAGTATCTTTTTTCATCAAATACTTCATAAGTGGGAAGAATAATTTTCCGAGCAATTATTTTCCATTCACCGCCCTCAACCAACGCAATAGAATTATAAAGATTAGGAAAAAAAGAATCATTTATTATCTCAGCTATTCCGATTGAGATGCTTAAGTTTCCATATTTTTTATTAATATCTAAAGCTAATTGATCAAGAATTTGGTATTGATTGTTGATTAAATTTTTTTTAAAAAGTAAGTCATTTGCAGGATATCCCCATAATGACAATTCTGGAGTAAGAACAATATCTGCAGAAATTGAGCTAGCTTTCGAAGCAATATTAAGTATTTTTTTTGCATTGCCCTTTAAATCTCCAACAACTGGATTTATTTGGGCAAGTAAAAATTTCATTCAACTAATTTGATGGATTCATATAAATTATTCTTCTTAACTATATCTATTAACGACGACGGTAAATTAGAACAATTAAAATTTAATCTAAACTTAGAACTTGAAATGTTTGGGGTTTTGATGGTTGAAATCTTAAATTTCACTCTATAAGTTTCTAACATTTTAAGAGTATTTGATTCAACAGGATATCCCTCTCTTAAAATTATAAAAAAACTTACCTCTAAAATAATTTTGTCGAAATCTTTCCAGTAGAAAATATCTTTAATTAAATCACTCCCAATAACAAAATCTAAATTATTAAATTTATAAATTTCTTTACATTTTTTGATTGACTCTACTGCCCATTGGCTACTTATTTTTTGATTAAATAAAATTTTTGGATTATCTAAATCATCAATAAGAGTTTTTAATAAATGGCTACGTACTGAGATATCCTCTATGTGCTTTTTTTTGGGGTTGTTGCTTACATAGCTAATGGTAAAAGAATAAGTTTTGGATAATTCTTCAAGAATTTTTTTGTGACCAATTGTAGGTGGATCTGCACTCGTACCAAATAAAGCAATGCTTTTTCCCATTTTAAGTTTTAAGGTAGAAAACTAACAAAATTATTATTTAAATTTCTTTTTGAAAAATAAATATTTATGTAGTTAAAAATCTCTGGTTCATTAAAATTCATATTTTGGATCAAAATAGCAGGTTCTATAAAAGAAGCTTTGCTTCTTATAAATATCTCTTTTGCTGCTAATTTCCCTAGAATTTTTGTAGAATGAATTGCGATTGCTGCTTGAATAATTGCTATGGGTCCATAGGGTAATAATGAAAGCCCGTTAGTAAAAGGTGCTGTTAAAAGAATTAGTTTCTTAATAAGGTTGAGAGAGGTATTAACGCCGACTTGAGTTATTCCCAAACATAAATTATTAATGGATATATTTTTAAATATTTTTCTTGTAGATTCACCTTTCAACTTTAATCCGTAAATCTTACTTAATTCGTTAATCAATGCAGTATCTAGTGCGAAACTACCAGCAACATCAAAAAAAATAAAAGGATTAAGAGCTACTGCGGATGCCTTTATAGTCGAAAATTTACCAATAGTTGATTGAGCTAATTTCTGCCTCCTTTTCAATCTTTGCTCTTTTATTTTCAGAGATAACTTGTCAGCTAATTGAATAGAATTCAGTGTTAATAGTATCTCACCATATTTACTGATTAATTGTGCTATGTAATTTTTAAGATTGTTTTCATTATTAATAATTATGGGAATATTTAAATCTTTTGGAAGCTTAAACTTTATATTTTCAATTATTTCTTTTAATTCATTTTTATTAAATAGATCGATTTTGTTTAAAATTAAAATAATTTTTTTTCCATCTTTTATAAAAGAGCTGATTTCGTTTAACTCATTTCTATTTAAATCTCCCGAAATTATAAAAAGAATAAGATCTGAATGATTTATGTAAGAGTAAACTTTATCTGGGAATTTAATATTGCAGAAATCAAATCCTGGAGAATCTAGCAGCTCTAAACTATTGAGTGTTTGATCTTCAAGAGTCCAAGTTTCCGATTGTATTTCTTTTGTGGTCCCATTAATAATATCTGTTTTGAATATGTCTTTTTTTAATAAAGAATTTAAAACAGAAGATTTTCCTACACCTGATTTACCATATGCGCCAATTCTTAATTTTTTTTCTTTGAGTCTTAAAAGTTGTTGATTAAAAGAAATTATTTCTCTATTAAGAAAACTTTTTTCATAATTGGTAAGATCAATAGTCTCCCACCATTTTTTTAACAGTAAATAATTTTCTTTAATTTTTAAATGTTTCATGATTTCTTTTTCGACCAACCGGCTAATACAGATAACACAGCTTCTGCACCAATAATTCCCACGAATCCCCCTAATTCATCTACTACTACTTTCACTCCATTATGATTCTTGTCAAATTTAGTTAATAATTGATCTGCTTTAATCATTTCGGGAATGTATTCCACAGGTTCGCAAATTTCTGATAATAATTTTTTATTTTCCCTATTAATTAACTTTGCCAAAATTTTCTCACGCTTTACTACCCCTTGTATTTTGTCAACTTTATCTCCCAAAATAACCCACCATGGAGAGCTGTCAGACATAATGAGTTTTGAAATTTCATCAAGATTTGATGACCCATCAAGACAAGGTGCCGATACTCTAGGGGTCATTAAGTCTTTTGCTTTTAAGTCATTTAATTGAAAAACCTTAAATATCATTGCTGCCTCATCAGCTTCTATCAAACCTTTCTGACTTCCAATTTTTGCCATCTGTCTAATTTCTTCTTCATCGGTTGAAATTTCGTTTTCTGCTGTAATAACTGGAAATATCTGTTCAATTAATATTATGAATGGTCTCATTAAAGTATTTAATATTCGCAAGATAGGAACAGATAATAGTGCTATTTGAACTGAAAATCTTGTGCCAAGAGCTTTTGGAAGTACTTCTCCTATTAAAACAACAAGAATGTAAAAAGCTACAGAAAAAAGGGTTAAACCAAAACTGCTATTAATTACCAATGCTCCGTATACTCCTAAAATAAGACTGCCAATTATATTAAATCCATTATTAGTAATAGTAATTACAGTTAGTGTCCGTCCAAGATGTTTTCTAAGTTTTAGAAGTTGATTTGCAGAACTTTTTGGTTTTTGCTTAGAGGCTATCTCTAGAATTCGAATTGAATTTACAGCTAAAAAAGCAGCTTCTACTCCCGAACAACATGCTGATCCAATTAAAATTATGAATATGAGAACAACTAAACCGTAAACACTTGGTTCCATTAAAATAAACTAGGTGCGAAATCTGTATTAATTCATTCTTCCATTTTTTTTTAAAACACGCCAATACACAATCTATGTTTGAACCTGAAAATAAAGTTTTTGAAGAAAGAAGAGAAATTTTCCTCAATAAATTAAATGGAAAAGCTGCTATTATCCCCGGTGCTAATCTCGTAAAGCATCATGCTGATTGTGAATATCCTTTTAGACAAGATAGTAATTTTTGGTATTTAACCGGTTTTGATGAGCCAGATGCAATCGCTCTTTTCTTATCTCATAAGCCAAAGGGAGAGAGATTTATTATGTTTGTTGCTCCTAAAGATGTTATAAGCGAAGTCTGGCATGGTTTTAGATGGGGTTTAGAAGGCGCTGAAAAAGAGTTTAATGCTGATAAGGCTCACTCAATAAAGGAATTAAGAGATTTACTCCCAGCCTATATAAATGGCGCTGATGAACTTGTTTTTTCTATTGGTAAGCATCCATCAGTTGAGAAAATAATACTGGAAATTTTTTCACAACAACTTGAAAATCGCTCAAGATTAGGCATTGGTGGAAATTCTATAAAATCTCCAGAAATTTATTTAAATGAGATGAGATTAATTAAAAGTGAATTTGAAATTAAGAGAATGAGAGAAGCTATACAAATCTCAGCCGAAGGTCATGAATTAGTTAGAGAATCTATTTCATCAAAGAAAAATGAAAGACAAATTCAGGGTCTTCTAGAGGGATTCTTTCTGGAAAAAGGAGCGAGAGGACCAGCTTATAACTCAATTGTTGCATCTGGAGATAATGCCTGCATTTTGCATTACACTTCAAATAATTCACCCTTGAGGAAGGAAGATTTATTGTTAGTGGATGCTGGCTGCTCACTAATTGATTATTACAATGGAGACATAACAAGAACTATTCCAATTGGTGGTAAATTTTCTAATGAGCAAAAAGTTATCTATGAAATTGTATTGAGTGCCCAGAAAAATGCAATTAAAAGTGCTGTAAAGGGATCGAATTCTAGTCATGTACATAATGTTGCTTTAACAATTCTCATAGAAGGATTAAAAGAAATTGGTTTATTGTCAGGTAGTACTGAGGAGATAATTGAGAATCAATCTTATAAACATCTTTACATGCACAGAACTGGACATTGGCTTGGCTTAGATGTTCATGATGTTGGAGCATACAGAATGGGGGACTATGAGGTGCCATTACAGAATGGAATGATTCTTACGGTAGAACCTGGGATCTACATAAGTGATAGGATCCCAGTCCCTGAGGGGCAACCACCTATAGATGAGAAATGGAAAGGCATAGGGATAAGAATAGAAGACGATGTCCTGGTCAAAGATACAAACCCAGAAGTTTTAAGTATTGCTGCACTAAAAGAAATTTCCGATTTAGAATTTTGAAATTTGACTTATCAAGTTAATAGATTTATTTTTTATTAAGTTTAAAGTTCAAAAATGAATAAGTCCGATTCATATGATTCGAAACTCTCTCTAGCGAGAGGCTTAGCTAGTCAGCTTGGTATGTTCGCAGAAGAAAACGATATCCCTAAAGATCTTTGGGATTCATTGGAAGCTACTATTTATGACTTTTATGAAGTATCTCATGATAGATAAAATACTGTTTAGAGATTATCAATAACTAAAATCAAGAAATTTTGAATAAATCAATCAAAATGTGACCATAAACTGATAAATTATTTATTAAACATAAATAAGTGAATGACTTCATCAGATAAGTTAAATCAAAATTCAACAGAAAAAAAGGAAAAAAACAGTGATGCCCCTAAGTCTAAAAATTCTTCTCCTAATTCAGGAATGATGGGTGCTACAGCTGTATTAGCAGCTGCAACAATTGATGAAGATGGAGTACCTACCGGTTATACTCCTAAGCCTGACGAAGGAAGGTTTATAATTAAAGTTTTGTGGTTACCTGATAATGTTGCTTTAGCAATCGATCAAATAGTAGGTGGAGGATCAAGCCCTCTTACTGCTTATTATTTTTGGCCAAGAGATGATGCTTGGGAAAAATTAAAAAGCGAACTAGAGAATAAGGGTTGGATTACAGATAACGAAAGAGTAGAAATATTGAATAAAGCTACAGAAGTAATAAATTATTGGCAAGAAGAAGGTAAAACAAAAAAATTAGAAGAAGCCAAATTAAAGTTCCCAGAAGTAACTTTTTGTGGGACCGCTTAAAAATTAGTTCTTTGCAGCTTGAATCCTAGCCTCAGCCTTAGAAACCTCTTTCAAGGCTTTAATTTTCTCTGGATTTTTTTCATTTTCAGAAAATTTGCTAATTGTTAATTTTGCTTCTTTTAGATCTTGTTCAGCATTTTGAACATTAATCTCAGAACCAATTTCAGCATTGTTTACTAAAACTATAACTTCATCTGATTCAATTTCAGCGAAGCCTCCCATTAGAGCTATTGATTTCCATTGGGAATTCATTCTTAGCCTTAAAACGCCAATATCTATAGCAGTGACTAATGAGATATGTCCTGGTAGTACACCAATTTGACCAGTAGTACTAGGAAGGATTACTTCTTCAGCTTCGCCTTGATAAACATTTTTATTAGGAGCTAAAACTTTTAGAGAAATTGCCATTAATTTAAAATTATTGAAGGTTAAATAAATATATAGATGCAGATATTTATTTTTCTGATTTTATTTTTTCAGCCTTTGCTTTAACCTCATCAATATTCCCAACCAGGTAAAATGCCTGTTCTGGTAAATCATCCAACTCACCTGACAAAATCATATTGAAGCCAGCAATA
>CACKJL010000013.1 GCA_902600395.1 uncultured Prochlorococcus sp.
AAAAAATTTTTTTGGAGAAAGATATTAACTACGATAAGTAGCTTTAACGTCCTTGGAAAACTACAAAAGCTGTTCCTTGACTTTGAGTGTAAGCATCGTATCCGATGATTCTTACATGATGATCAGGGTATGCTCTATGGCATGCCTCTAATTCGCTCACTATCAAGTTAAGATCTTTTTCCCCAAAGAATGGGAGTTTCCAATAAGACCAATAAGTTTGCATACATCCACTAGGATGAACATGCTCAATAACTGGACTCCAACCTTGAGCAATTATGTACGCAATTTGGTCATATATTTCTTCCTGGGTCATCGGTGGTAAAAAACCGAATGTTTCCAGGGTTGCAACTGTTTGATAGTCGCTTACTGTGCTCTGGAAAGGCATAATTAATAAAAATGTGAATGAAATTACTCGTAAAAACGAGATTTTAATAAGCTTGAGGAGAATAAATCTCCTCAATTTCGAAACTTGAGTTAACCCTGAACATCAAGTTTGTCAACAGTGTCAAACTCAAACTTAATTTCCTTCCAAGTTTCTAGAGCAATAGCTAATTCAGGACTATGCTTAGCAGCTTCCATAAGAATGTCTCTACTCTCTTTTTCGATTTCGCGACCAGCATTACGGGCTTTTACACAAGCTTCTAAAGCAACTCTGTTAGCTGCAGCTCCAGCAGCTGAACCCCATGGATGACCATGTGTTCCTCCACCGAACTGAAGGCAAGAATCATCCCCAAAGATCGCTAGAAGTGCAGGCATATGCCAAACATGGATACCACCTGATGCGACTGCAAATACTCCAGGCATTGAACCCCAATCCTGATCAAAAAAGTTACCTCTTGATCTATCTTCAGGAACAAATGACTCTCTTAAGTTGTCAATATAACCAAGTGTTGTTTGACGATCACCTTCTAGTTTTCCAACAACGGTTCCAGTATGTAATTGGTCTCCTCCAGATAGTCTCAAACATTTTGCAAGAACTCTGAAGTGAATACCATGCTTTGGATGTCTATCAATAACAGCATGCATAGCTCTGTGAATATGCAGAAGCATGCCATTTTTACGACACCAATTAGCTAATCCAGTATTTGCAGTAAAACCACCAGTTATGTAATCATGCATGATGATTGGCATATCTAGCTCTTTTGCAAATTCAGCTCTTTCATAGAGTTCTTCAGGAGTGTTAGCAGTACAGTTTAAATAGTGACCTTTAACTTCTCCAGTTTCTCGTTGAGCAAGCTTAACTGCTTCTGCAACAAACTCAAATCTTTCTCTCCAACGTTGGAATGGTTGAGAATTAATATTCTCATCATCCTTAGTTAAATCAAGGCCGCCTCTGAGACATTCATATACAACTCGACCATAGTTTTTACCAGATAGTCCTAATTTAGGTTTGATGGTACAACCAAGTAGAGGTCTTCCGTATTTGTTAAGTCGATCTCTTTCAACTACGATTCCATTTGGTGGACCTCCGCAAGTTTTAATGAAAGCAATTGGGAATCTAATATCTTCTAGACGTAGATGTCTTAGAGCTTTAAATCCAAAAACGTTTCCTACAAGAGATGTTAATACGTTTGTAATTGAGCCTTCTTCAAAAAGATCTAAAGGATATGCAATAAAAGCATAGAAAGCTTCAGGATCTCCAGGGACGTCTTCGATTCGATAACAACGTCCTTTATAAAATTCTAAGTCAGTAAGTAACTCGGACCAAACTGTTGACCAAGTACCTGTTGAAGATTCAGCGGCAACAGCAGCTGCAACTTCTTCTCTTGGAACACCTTCCTGACCTGTACATTTGAAACAGGCTAGTAAATCGGTGTCTAGGGGTACATATTCTGGAGTCCAGTAGGTATCTCTGTACTCCTTTACCCCTGCGTCATACTTCTTACTCATAAGGATAAATTTAGGTCTGTGTAGGGAAAATAATTATTGTGCAAGATTTATAAATCTTGCTTTACTTAATTAGTCCTTTTGACCAAGAAATTCACCGTTACCTAGAGCAGGTTCAACTTCTCTATGAGGACGAGCAATAATATGAGCAGCAACTAAACCGTCACCAACTCTTTCACAAGCATCAGCACCAGCTCTTACAGCTGCGTTAACTGCGCCTGTTTCGCCTCTAACTAATACTGTGACATAACCGCCGCCAACGAATTCACGACCAATAAGGCGAACTTCTGCTGCCTTTGTCATTGCGTCTGCTGCTTCGATTGCAGGTACAAGTCCGCGTGTCTCGATCATGCCGAGAGCGATACCCATTGTTTCTGTAGCCATTGTCTACTAAATACTAAATGTGGAATGTTCAATTCGAAGAATGCTTCATTAAGTACTTATAAGTCAAGCGTTTTCGACAAAATCTCCATTAATGTTTTTTCTATCATTCATAAGTTAAACTTATCACCCTTGGTACTATTGATATGTCAATACTTATGCAAATTAGTTAGTGCATCAAAACATACTGTTGTGTTAAGAAAAAATTTACATTATGTTATTTCCGTACGAGGCAGGCCCTGTCTACACAGGTGTGGAATGTTCAACCTTTCCTGTCTCCGTATCAAGCTTTGAAGTAAGATAATATTCAAAATAAATTTATTTATTATTTTGAACCTTCCAGTTCTAACTATTGCTAGTGGCAATCAAAGAAAAGTATCTGAGATTTCAGAGATGCTTGATGTTTTGTCTTTAAAGGTTCAGAAGCAACCAGAATATTTAAATGTCGAAGAGACTGGAAACACATATTTTGAGAATGCACTTCTAAAAGCAAAAGCAGCTGCTTTAGAAACTAAAACTTGGGCATTAGCTGATGACTCGGGTCTTGAAGTAGATGTTTTAGATGGTCGGCCAGGAATTTATTCTGCTCGATATGCCAAAACTAATGATGAGAAAATTAAAAAATTAATTAATGAACTTTCTGATAGTCCCTATAGAAGTGCAAGATTTATAAGTTGTATGGTATTGTGCGATCCCTCAGGAAACTTAGTTAAAGATACAACAGGAATATGCTGGGGAGAAATTCTCAAGAACCCCAAATATCCAAACGGGGAATTCGAATCTATTTTTTGGGTAAAAGAGTCTAACTGTGTTTACGGTGAGCTCACACAATCACAATTAAATAAATTAGGTAGTAGAGGTAAAGCTGCAAAAATTATGTCACCTTTTTTAAAAAAAGAGATAGGTTTAAGTTAAAAAAAAGTTTAAATTTAAAAATTCTCAATAATTTGAAATTTCTTCAATTGCTCTTATAGCAGCAGCAGCTGCTTCTTCTACATCCCCTTCTTTCCCGGCGAGAGTTAATCTACCAAAAGCTCCAACTGCTTTAACATCAACAACAGTTATATTAGATGCCTTTTCAGCTTCATTAGCTGCTTTTAAAACATAACCAGCTGGTTCAGTTTCTAATATAAACATGCTCATTCCAGATTGAATCATTGATCCACTTCTGTTTTGTCTATTTATTAAAACTGCATGATCTGGAGTAATTGCTCGAATAACTTCAGTCCAACTCGTAGCAGGTTTTGTTCTTTTTCTAACTTCGCTCCCAATAGCATCTAGAACAACATCTCCAGAATGTAAAACCGTGCTTTGATCTTTATGGTAAAGAGCAAGAGATCCAAATGCTCTTTCAACAATCATCTGACCAAGTCTTACATTACTTGCTTTTAGGGCAATATCAGTGACTCTATGAACAGCCATCCCGGGTGAAACTTCCATCCAAAGACATGAATCACCAGGAATAGGTAAAAAACCTCTACTAACAGTTCCCATATATGCGGCTAATTGAGGTTGCAGAGAATCTAAAAAAACATATGTTCTTAACTCAATTTGCTCAACTTGACTTGCTTGTCTTGATACCAGAGACTTTTCTGAATCGGTAGTAATAAAACAACTAGCACCACTGGCCTGAGATTGCACCTCAGATCCTGTGACTAGAGAACTCCCTTTTTTTCGTTCCCCTCTGTTTAAGCTAGAAGTTGGTTCCATTGAGGCGACTATAACGGATAATGGTTCATTTTTTCTATTAAATTTACTTGCATGCTTACCACAAAACGATAACTTCAAGTAAAAGATATTCATTTTTATGGGAACTTCTCAAAAAAAAGAACCAAATTTTTCTGGTACTGAAAAAGAATTAACTCCTGATCAAACTCTTGGATTAGTTAGCCTAAGCTTGATGCAAAAACTATCTCAGAAAGACCCATCTTTTAGCTGGTTAGAAGAAGATAAAATTGAGAAGGTTAATCTTAAGAACCTCAGAGATAGATTGGAGTTAACCCAATTAGCTATAAATACTGGAGCACCTTTGACCACTTCAGAAGTGACAGCTCTAATTGGAGCTAAGCCAGGAAAATCTAAGTTAGAAAGAGCAGGATTATTAGCTACGAAAATAGCTAGAAATGTATGGAAGCTTTCAAAAACAAGTCAAGGAAATTCCTTCTATAGAAATTAGAATATACCCTAAAAATAATTTTCATAATTCTCATTTAAGTATTTAAACATTCATATAAGTTTTTTAAATGTGTTCATTTTGTAAGAGAACTTATTAATTACTTTCTTAAATTAAAAAGTTTATGCAAGCTTGAAATATAAGCTCTTGAAAATTTTTGATGAGTAAAGTTGAATTTAATAAGGAAACTGGACCAAGGGAAGTCTTTTGTGGTTTAACTTCAATAGTTTGGCTCCACAGAAGAATGCCTGATGCGTTTTTTCTGGTAGTAGGCTCAAGGACATGTGCTCATTTAATTCAAAGCGCTGCTGGAGTTATGATTTTTGCTGAGCCAAGATTTGGGACGGCTATTCTTGAAGAAAAAGATCTTGCTGGGCTTGCGGACGCTCATGAAGAATTAGATCGAGTGATTAATGATCTTATTGCAAGAAGACCAGAAATAAAAACTCTTTTTCTAGTTGGATCTTGTCCAAGTGAAGTGATCAAACTTGATCTTGCAACTGTCGCAGAGAAATTAAATAAAAGATTTTTTGGTCAAGTAAGATTCGTTAATTACTCTGGCAGTGGGATAGAAACAACTTTTACCCAAGGAGAAGATGGCGCATTAAAAGCTTTAATTCCATTAATGGAGTCATCAAATGAGGAGAAATTATTATTAGTTGGGACTCTTGCAAATAATGTAGAGGATAGGTTTAAAAAGATTTTTAGAAATTTAGGAATTTCAAATATTGAGAGCTTTCCACCACGGCAATCAACAGAATTACCAAAGATTGGCAAAAATACAAAAGTATTATTAACTCAGCCTTATCTAAGTGATACGGTTCGAGACCTAAAACATCGTGGTTGTAAAATAATTTCGGCTCCATTTCCTCTTGGTATTGAAGGGAGTACTGAATGGTTTTTAGCTGCAGCGAAAGCTTTCAAAATTAGTGAACTTAAAGTTCATGAAATTATTTCGCCTTTAATTAATAGAGCTAAACTTGCTCTTGAATCTCACAAAGAAATACTTAAGGGGAAGAAATTATTTCTTCTTCCTGAATCGCAACTGGAGATATCTTTGGCAAGATTTTTGCATAATGAATGCGAAATGGATCTTATAGAGGTAGGCACTCCTTACCTAAATAAAGAATTAATGAAAGAGGAGATTAATTTATTACCTGATAATACAAAAATTGTCGAAGGGCAACATGTAGAAAAACAATTAGATCGAGTGAGAGAATCTAATCCAGACTTAGTAGTTTGTGGAATGGGTTTAGCTAACCCTCTTGAGGCGGAGGGGATTAGTACTAAGTGGTCAATCGAAATGGTATTCAGTCCAATTCATGGAATTGATCAAGCCGCAGATTTGGCTGGTCTCTTCTCCAAGCCTTTAAAAAGAAATCAAATACTAACTTCAAAAACTTTAGTAACGCATTAACCGAATATGGAATTAACACTATGGACATATGAAGGACCACCACATGTTGGTGCCATGAGAATTGCCTCGTCAATGAAAGACATTCATTATGTGCTTCACGCCCCCCAAGGAGATACATATGCAGATCTTCTCTTTACAATGATCGAGAGAAGGGGGCAAAGACCTCCAGTAACTTATACAACTTTTCAAGCTAGAGACCTTGGAGGCGATACAGCTGAATTAGTTAAGAAAAATATTAAGGAAGCGGTTGAAAGATTTAAACCCAAAACTCTTTTAGTCGGAGAAAGTTGCACTGCAGAACTAATCCAAGACCAACCTGGAGCTCTTGCGAAAGGGATGGGGTTTGATATGCCGATTGTGAATCTTGAATTACCTGCTTATAGCAAGAAAGAAAATTGGGGGGCCTCAGAAACCTTTTATCAATTAACAAGAACCCTTTTAAAGGAAAAAGTAAGCTATTCAGAGAAAATAAGTCCTCTAAGGTGGAAGGAATTTGGGCGTAGACCAAAAGTCAATATACTTGGTCCTTCATTACTAGGATTTAGATGCAGAGATGATGTAATCGAAATCCAACGCATACTTTCAGAGCAAGGAGTAGATACAAACGTAGTTGCGCCATTAGGTGCTAGTCCAGATGATATTGAAAGACTAATTGATGCTGAAATAAATATTTGTCTTTATCCAGAAATTGCGGAAGCATCATGCGAATGGCTTAAACGGAACTTTGGAATGGAATATACAAACACTATTCCAATTGGAATAAAAAATACAATTGAGTTTATAAATGAAGTTCATAAGAAATTAGATCTTCCTTTGACGAATAAAAAAGAATTAGAAAATAAATCAAAGCTTCCTTGGTACTCAAAATCAGTTGACTCAAATTATTTGACGGGCAAAAGAGTTTTTATTTTTGGTGATGGAACACATGCAATTGCAGCAGCCAAAATTGCCAAGGAAGAATTGGGTTTTGAAGTAGTGGGTCTTGGAACATACAGCAGGGAGATGGCCAGGCAAGTAAGAGCAACTGCAAAAGATCTAAATCTAGAAGCTCTGATAACTAACAATTATCTAGAAGTGGAAGATGCTATGAAAAAAGCCTCCCCTGAACTAGTTTTAGGGACCCAAATGGAGAGGCATAGTTCAAAAAGACTCGGCATTCCATGCTCAGTAATTAGTACTCCAATGCATGTTCAAGATGTTCCTGCAAGATATAGCCCTCAAATGGGATGGGAAGGAGCAAATGTGATTTTTGATGACTGGGTACATCCCCTAATGATGGGCTTAGAAGAGCATCTTATTGATATGTTCAAACATGACTTTGAGTTTGTTGATGGTCATCAAAGCCATTTAGGGCATACAGCCACAAAAACAGAAGATTTTGTAAATTCTGAGGATAAAGAAAGTAAAAATATTAAGGAAGGAATTATCTGGACTGAATCTGGTAGAGCTGAATTAACAAAAGTTCCATTTTTTGTGAGAGGTAAAGTCAAAACAAATACTGAAAAATACGCAATCTTGAGGGGAATCCCAGAAATAAGTGATGAAACCCTTTACGATGCTAAAGCATATTTCAGTTAAATTTTTACTAACAAACTATAATTAAGTCATGAGTATTTTCACTCATAATCTAATAGATTTAATCCTAAAAATTCAGTTATAAGAACATATTACCTACTTTTAATACAATTAAATACATATTTGTTTAGAAACATATTTCATGTGTATTTACGCTGCAAGAATATAAATAATAATGTGTTTTTAAGCTTTAAATGACAAGTACTATAAATAGACCTCTTGATGGAGAAGGAAGTGTTCAAGTAAAGCAAGATCCAAAAATTAATATTGAAGAAGGGGCTTTAGTTATTGCCGTATATGGGAAGGGTGGCATAGGGAAATCAACTACATCATCAAACCTTTCTGCAGCGTTCTCAAAATTAGGCAAAAAGGTTCTTCAAATTGGATGTGATCCGAAACACGATAGCACTTTCACTTTGACGCACAAAATGGTTCCTACAGTTATCGATATTCTCGAAGAGGTAGATTTTCATAGCGAAGAACTGAGGCCAACAGATTTCATGTTTGAAGGTTTTAATGGCGTAATGTGCGTCGAAAGTGGTGGTCCTCCTGCGGGAACAGGGTGCGGGGGTTACGTAACCGGCCAGACAGTTAAACTATTAAAAGAACATCATTTATTGGAAGATACTGACGTTGTTATTTTTGATGTCCTTGGAGATGTCGTTTGTGGGGGATTTGCAGCTCCACTGCAACATGCAAATTACTGTCTAATTGTTACTGCCAATGACTTTGATTCAATATTCGCTATGAATAGAATAGTCTCTGCGATCAAAGCAAAAGCAAAAAATTATAAAGTCAGATTAGGTGGTGTAGTCGCAAATAGATCAAAAGATACAGACCAAATTGATAAATTCAATGAAAGAACAGGCCTAAAAACTATGGCCCACTTTAAAGATGTCGACGCCATAAGAAGATCAAGACTAAAAAAATGTACCATTTTTGAAATGGAACCAACTGAAGATGTAATTGAAGTTCAAAATGAATATTTATCTCTCGCCAAAAATATGCTTGAAAACGTAGAACCTTTAGAAGGGAATCCACTTAAAGATAGAGAAATTTTTGATTTATTAGGATTTGATTAGCTTAAATTAATCTAATCCTACCAATTGGCTTGTTAAATCATAAGTTTGTTTAGAGGTCTTCGTATCAATTATTCTTTTTGACAACTTTTGAGAAAAAGCTTTTCTGCCAGTTTTTTGACGATTTCCCCAGCTCCAATGGACTGATGGTTTAGCAAATTCTTTATAAGTTGCCACTTGAGCGACTCTCTCTCCTGCCAATCTTTGTGACACATATCCTTTTGTTATGAATTTCTGAAATATCGGGAAAAGAAATCTAAATAACCAAGGTGTATCTCTAAAGAGTTTTGTATCAGCAACACATCCTGGATATAGAGAATTTACAATAATCTTCTCGGCAGGATATCTTTTTGATAATTCCTGTACAGTCACCATATTGCAAAGTTTACTATCCTTGTAAGCCTTACCAGGTTTGAATTTCTTTCCATTCGCCATACTTATTGGAGATAAAAAACCATTTTTGAATCCAGCTAAATCTCCCAAATCAGCTGGGGCAGGGATGGGGATCCTTCCTCCAAGTTCTGAATAATTAGCCGTAACAGTCCCTAATACTGTAATTCTTGGCTTGAATAAAGTTGATTTACCATTTAAAACAATTTCTCTTTCAGAAGATAAAATATTTTCTATAAGAAGGTTTATCATAAGAAAATGCCCAAAATGATTTACTGCCATAGAGTTTTCAAACCCCTGAGGAGACCTTTCAGGTCTCTTTAGTCTCGGCTTATAAACTGCTGCATTACAAATAAGAGAATTTATTGGCCTTTTAAATCTTTCTAATATTTCATCGCAACCTTTTCTCACATCATCCAAGTTAGAAAGATCTATTTCTATAAAGTGAACATTTTTAACTTCCTCCTTTGTCAAGAATTCCTCAGCTTTTTTTATAGCTCTTTTATTTGATCGATTAACAGCTATAACCTCCCATCCAAATCTTAATAGAGGTTTTAGAGTATTTAATCCAACTCCTGAAGTTGTTCCTGTTATTAGGACTAAACCCTTAATGTTCTTACTCACTAGCAAAAAAGTTAATAGAAAAATATAAAGTAGAATGATTCAAGATCATCCTTATCAACGCCATATTACTCTGATAATGTCCCTAGAAATTATTTGATCCTGATCCTTCATAAATCTTTGCTCACCTTCAGAAGATAATAAATCATCAAACTTATTCGTTAAAACATTAAATCTATATTTTTCGTAAGAAAATGAGTCTTCAATTTCCCTTAATCTGGTCAACCTTACTTTAGAGCTATAGCCAAGTTTAATAAGGCTTATTATTGCTAAAAGCGAAAAGCTAATTTTTATAATTAAAAAAATTAGTTTTACAAAGTTATCCTGTTTCTCTTGTCTTTTTATAAAAGCAGAAGCTAAATATTTTTTGTAAAAAATTCTATTTTTATAAAAAGATTTTGACAAAGTAAGTACTTGATATTTTCACTGAATAAATCAATTCAGTCATACTATATTATTACCTTATGTATTTTAAATTATCTAATAAACTTTTAGTTCCTACCTAAACTAATTCCTAGTCTTAGTGCTAAAACTCCTGCATGCATAACGACTATAAGGCTTAATGCAATAAGATTTATTGTTTGAGTTGGCTCCATGGTAAAAAAATTATTTTCTATATTCTCCACCGAAAAGAGGAGATTTGAAACACTATTACAAAATGATGTTACGTAATTAACAAATTGAAAGAAAATTTTTATTGAAAATTATCATAAAAAAACCTACAAAGTTAATTTTGGGAATAGAAAATCAGGCTTTAATTTTTTCGACAAATAATTTACCTGGATTTGATCAAATGGCTTTAGATTTAAATTCTTTAGATCAGACAATATCGAATCCTGAAATAATTCTCACATTGAGGTTCTACTATTGGAAAGGAGATTGGCTTTCAATTGGATATCACCAAAAAGACATTCCTGTTCATTGGGAAAATTTAATATCAAATGGGGAAATTAATATTGTTAGACGTCCCTCTGGCGGGGGAGCTGTTTTGCATTCAGGAGGCATAACATACGCGTTAACATTCAAGAAAACTTACTATGAAGAATTCAGTTATGAAATGGTTAATAATTGGTTAATTAAAAGTTTTAGGGAATTAGGTCTAAAATTACAATATGGTAATTTACGAAAATCACACATTAAAACAAATTGTTTTGGGACTTCATTAATTTCTGATTTAGTTGATCAAGATGGTTTTAAGAGAATAGGAAGTGCTCAATTCCGTAAAAAAGGTGCATTCCTTCAACATGGAGAGATTCAAACAAACCCTTCAAAAGATTTGTGGTTCAAATTATTTAAAGAAGAAGCCCCCTCAAAAGTAAAATTAGAACTAACAAATGATGAAATAGTTCAACATTTAAGAAATTCATTCCTCAAGGATAAATCAAATATAAATTTCAAAAATATTGCGATAGATAATAATAATATTAGAAAATTTTATAACACGAATTATTAAAGATCTCCTTTCTGCCTCATTGAATTAATTATTTTTGGCAATTCAATTCCTAAGGGATAATGATTTTTAAAGTTTAATTTGTTAGCAATCTCTGAAGGCAAATTAAACCCTAATTTATTCAGTACAAAGTTTCCAATTTTTGACCTATCAATTATCCCTAAAGGGATATCTGCGGCATTGAAGACCAATAAAAAACCTTCGTTTGTTTCTTCCAGTCTCTCTATAGTTTCCCATAATTTATCATTACAAGATACACTAACAAAACTATCGATTGGTTTCTTAAAATCTCCAACAAAGTTTCTTTCCCATTTCTTTAAGGGAACAGTTTTTAAAATATTCTCATCAACAAAACCAGTCCATCTACCATTATTCGTAACAAAAAAATATTTATCTGATGCATCCTTTTTATTTCTTATTAACTTATTAAATTCTGAGAAATCAGCATCGTATTCAATTTTCCTCAAAGGCTTTAATTTAATCTCAGAAACTTTACTAAATTTAAGTATATTTTCAATTTTAAAAAATTGACTTTCAGATTTTGAAGAATTTACTCCAAACAAGCCCAAAAAAGAAAGAATAAAACCAAAATAAAAGTTAAATCTAAATAAACAAACTACCCCAAAAAATAGAACACAAAAAGATAGAATTAAATTTAGTTTATTGAGGAAATTTCTTCCTTTATTTTTACTTCCTGAGAAATGCCAAATAATACTTTTTAATAAATTTCCGCCATCTAAAGAACCAATTGGAAGCAAATTTAAGAAACCTAATAATAAATTAAATATACCTACTCTAGAAATTACATTAACTGCTATCTGTTCTTGAAATGCAATTTTATTAGTTATCGTGAGTAGGATTAATGCTGTACCAAAACATAAAATAGGCCTAACAATTGCAATTTTTATATTACCTAAAGCAGTTTGGCAATACTTTTCTATTTGTAGAATTGCTCCAAGAAAATAAAAAGTAATTTTTTTTATTTTTACACCCTGATTAAGAGAAACAAAAGTATGAAAAACCTCATGAAAAATAATTGAAGATAATAAGAAAAAAGAAGTTAAAAATCCTATAATCCAAGCTTCTTTAATATTGTAAATATCACCTGAAGTTAAATTAACCTGATTACTTATACTCCATGTGAATAAAAAGAGAATAGCAAACCAATAAGGATGAACTTTAAAGGGGATTCCCCATATTTTAAAAATTTGCCAACTTCTCAAAAATAATCTCCGCTATATTTATTAATAATATTAATCTTACATATCAGAATAATTATATGCCTAAGACTAATACCTTAATTAAAATTTGTGGCCTAACGTCAGAAGAACAAGCTCTTCAAGTCGCAAAATTAGGAGCACATGCTATTGGCATTATTTCAGTGAAAGAGTCACCAAGATATATATCGGCTGAAATTAAGAAAAAAATTTTTCAAACCTTAGAAAAGTTTCATCCAAAAATCGAGAGGGTATCAGTTGTACAAAATTGTCCAATAGAATTAATTATTAAAAATTTCTTAGGAAACCCTAGTGAAACTATCATTCAATTACATGGAGATGAAGATATTGATTACTGCAAAAAAATAAGGGAAAAAATTCCCAATATTGGCCTATGGAAGGCTTTTAGAATAAAAACTAAAAAGGATATAGATAAAATAAAGCCTTTTGAGGATTATGTAGATGCTATCCTACTTGATTCTTGGAATAAAGAGACTTATGGAGGTTCAGGGAAAAAAATAAAATCTACCTATTTAAAAAATCTCCAATTTAGTAAACCTTGGTGGTTAGCAGGTGGAATATCAATTGAATGGATTGATGAAATCCTTACAGATATCAAACCTGATGGACTAGATATTTCAAGTAGTATTGAAATCTGTCCGGGTTTAAAAGATATTAAAAAAACAGAAGATCTTTTTAAGTTTTTAAGAAGTAATTAGTAATTATTAGAAGCCGACTGCTGTTTGACAAGCTCAAAAAATTCTTGTTTTAAACTTAAATCGTGTCTAAAATCGCCTCTAACCACAGAATTAATCATACTTGTATTTGGTTCTTTGACTCCCCTCCACTTCATACAATAATGTTGAGCCTTCACAATAATGCCTAAACCTTTAGGTTCACACAGTTTTTCAATTTCATCTGCAAGGATCATTACAGCTTCTTCCTGAATATGAGGTCTTGAAAAAACCCAATCAGCAACTCTCGCAAATTTTGAAAGTCCTATGACTTTATTTCCAGGTTTAATACCTATCCAACACTCTCCAAGAATTGGAACTAAGTGATGTGAACATGCAGATCTGACCGAAATTGGACCAACTGTATAAATTTCATCAAGATTCTTGTCATTAGGGAAACTTGTAACTTTAGGTTGTTCATGATATCTGCCTTTAAAAACTTCATTTAGGTACATTTTTGAAACTCTTTCAGCAGTTTCTTGAGTATTATGATCATTCTCAACATCAATTACGAGGGACTTTAATAAGTCTTTAACTCTTGAGGCTACTTCTTTTTCTAAAATTTCTAATTCACCAGGATTTATAAAATCAGAAATATTATCGTTAGCGCTAAATCTTGTACCAGAATTCTTAATTCTATCTCTTATAATTTCAGAAATTAATTTATTAGTAATCTGGTCGTCAAAGTTTTTAATATTATCGTTGGGTAATGTAGAGGTCATAAAATTTTAAACAGAAAATTGTATGCAACTTAATTAACTGTATCTTCCAAAAGCTTAATTGCTCATATACTATATCACATTCTCTAGTTCAATCGGGTTCAAATAGCACTAAAAAAATCACTGTTTTAAGGTTAATTAGATATAAAGTAATGTTTAAAAGGCTCCGCCAGAAGGCATCAAAGTCAAGTCTTCGATCAATTGTGATTCAGGTTTTTGAGCCATGTAGAGAATAGTTTCTGACACCTCTTTTGAGGAGAGCATAGAAGTTCTATCAAAATCAGAATTGATTGATTCGGAATCCCAAAGAGGAGTATTTACTGAACCAAGAGTTATTGTGCACGCTCTTATTGAATTAGATCTCTCCTCCTCCCTCAAGCATTTAGTAAACATAGCCAGTGCAGATTTTGAAACACAATAAGCTCCCCAATGGGGAAATGCATTATAAGAGGCATGACTACTAACATTGATAACTAGACCACCATTTTTTCTCATTTGAGGAATTATTGAACTACAAATTTGAAAAACACTTGTGAGGTTTATTTGAATAGTTTGTTCCCATTGACCTAATGCCGTTTCAACTAAAGGGCCATTAAATGCGCAACCGGCATTATTTATCAATACTGTAGGGCACCCATACTTCTCAATTGCTTCTTTAACACAATGCTCTATTTCTAGAGGATTAGATAAATCGCACTTTACTAGGTTAATTTTTGATTTAGTAGTCAACAATTCACTCCTTAGTTTCTCCATTAGATCCATATTCCTGGAGAGTAAGATTAAATCCCAGCCAGCATTAGCAAAAGTAATTGCGGTAGATCTACCAATACCTTTCGTAGCACCGGTTATAAAAGCTAGTTTCAATTTATTCAGTTTTTTGTGGGATTTCACTATAAATCTCTTCAATATTATTTGCTTCGATAAATTTACCTAAAACCCTAAATTTTTTGTATCTTTCCTCAATTAATTCGTCTTCAGGCATTTTCAGTAAAGCATTAAGATGTTTCTCAATAGCCTCTTTTAGTGTGTTGCCAGCATCTAAAGGAGCCCAATTATTCCCACCAGAAGGTTCTGGTAATACCTCATCTATAATCCCCAATTTGAGTAAGTCTTTACCTGTAATTTTAAGTGCTGATGCAGCTTCTGGTGCCTTCGCAGCATCTCTCCACAAAATTGATGCACATGCTTCCGGACTAGCAACTGTGTAAACACTGTGTTCGAACATTAGTAACCTATCGGCAACACCTATTCCAAGTGCGCCTCCGGAACCTCCTTCTCCAATGACAGTAGCCACAATTGGGACTTTCAATCCAAACATCTCTCGAAGGTTTCTTGCAATCGCTTCACCTTGACCTTGTTCTTCAGCCTTTAAACCAGCATAAGCTCCAGGAGTATCAATAAATGTAAGAATTGGCAAAGAAAATCTATTTGCATGCTGCATTAATCTAAGAGCTTTTCTGTAACCTCCTGGTTTTGCCATGCCAAAGTTTCTTACTACATTTTCTTTTGTGTCTCTTCCTTTCTGATGCCCTAACATCAACACTGGTCTATTATTTATCGAACCTATCCCACCAATTAGTGCCATATCATCGCCACCATTTCTGTCTCCATGTAATTCTATCCAGTCATCACAAAACATTTGAACAAAATCCAACGTACTTGGTCTTTGAGGATGTCTAGCTACCTGAATCTTTTGAGCAGGGGTGAGAGATTTAAATATTTCTTCTCTTCTCCTAGCAGCTAAGGTTTCAAGCTGCAGAAGCTGTTGACTAACATCTACTTCTGAATCTCGAGCTAATTCTTTAATTTGCTCTATCTGCTTCTCAAGTTCAACAAGAGGCTTTTCAAAATCAAGGAGGTAACGTTTAGCCATAATTTAAACAGTTAATACTTTAGGCTGCTTATCAAGTCCAATCGCAGAAAAACCATGCTTTAAAGATGCTGCTCCAATAAACTCCATCTTTTCAAGAGAAATGTTATTTCTTCCCCAACTAAAGTTTGTATGACACTTTTCAAATTCTAAAATCATAGCTTCTGCAAAGCAAGCAAACATCTCTCGCTGAGGGTTTTGCATTTCCGCAAGTTCCATCATATTCCAACCAATATCATTGAAAAACTCTACTATACCTCCTTTTAAAACATGAATATTTTCACCCTGAAATTTCTCATCAAGATTTTTGGGGTATCCGCCATCAATCATTAAACATGGTTTTTTTAAGTTATCTGTATCAATTTCAATAGTTTTGGGCATACTTGCAACCCATACAACAATATCCGCCTGAGGCAATGCCTCATTTAAGCTTGTTACGGTGCCACCATCTAATTCTTTTTGTAACAGCGCTAGTGGTTCTTGTTGTCTTGCTACCATAAGAAGTTCTGAAATCCCAGTTTTATTGATAAGCCATCTACAAACAGCACTACCAATATCACCTGTAGCACCAATTACAGCAACAGTTGCTTTTTTAAGGTCTATCCCAATGCGGGGCGCATTTATTTCTAGTTGCTTACAAATAACCCAGGCGGTATGAGTATTGCCAGTAGTAAACCTTTCCCACTCTAATGAAGTATTTCTAATTTGTTTATGCTGAAGAAGATTAAAATTCTCAAAAATAATAGAAGTAAATCCTCCTAAAGCGGTAATGTTAATCCCTTTTTTCTGAGCTAGTTCCATCGCATTTAGTACTTTTCTTCTAGCCGTTTTAAACCTAGAAAGCATTTCAGGAACAAAGCAGGAATCTATATAAGAACCTTCAATAGATATTCCAGTAGCACTCTTAACCTCTACATTTTCAACAAGCTGAGGAGGAGCAGTACACCAAACATCCAAGTCGCCATCAGCAATATGATCAAAGCCTAGCATCGAAGCTTTTCTTTTTGCATCTTCAAAACTGGTTGAGTGGCCTATTAACCCAAACATTTAAAATTTATAAATGGTTTCTATACGATGTTATGAACAATAGCACAGAGGTAACTACTTAAATAGGATTGATTAATTATTAAAATTCTTAATTAATTAGAAATGTAATTAGACGATTGCTGCCATAGCCATTCTTGCAATTTCTCTATTATCTAGACCTATTTCCATCAATGTATCTTGATAAGCAATCATAAATTCTTCCATTAATTCTTCTCTGTCCATAGCTAAAACTGATGCGTCATCTGCTACTTCATCTAACATCTTTTTAATTAACGGAAGATTAACCTTATTAGCTTCCATTAATTCCTCTTTACAAATAGATAAATTCTTTTTAAGCCACTCTTGACCATAATTTAAATGCAGATATTCATCTTTAACCACTCCCTCTGTTATTTTTTTTGCAAAAGGATCCGCAACTCTTATATAGACGTTATAAGCAGAAATTGCAAATGCTTCAATTAAGATAGCTTGTATTAAAAGGCATGTTGTTAAATTTCCTTTTTCAAGAGCAACTTGAAAATTACCATGTAATTTAGAAAAGAATTTTTTTGCAAATTCCATATCAGCTACTACACCTAAATTTCTTCCGCATGCAGTAAAGCCTTTTTTATGCTTCATTTCCATTCTCGCCAATTTAGTTAACTCCTCTAACTCATTTGGAATTAAAGTTGCTATTGAAATGTAATTATCATGAGCCTCTTGCTCTCCCTCTATAACAATTGCATTTATTCTGCTATATGCATCCTTGTAAGAATCTGTAGTGAAGTCGGGCAAATCTAAAGATATCGGATTAGTCGATTCTTCAATAGTTTTTTTATTTGATTCTAGAGTTTGCATGTCAGTAATCTTTAGCTCA
Source organism: uncultured Prochlorococcus sp. (assembly GCA_902600395.1). Taxonomy (GTDB): domain Bacteria; phylum Cyanobacteriota; class Cyanobacteriia; order PCC-6307; family Cyanobiaceae; genus Prochlorococcus_A. The sequence goes on from CACKJL010000013.1 coordinate 17,417, forward strand.
TTATGCATGAATATTACACGATTATAGAGAGTTTATTTAAATATCATGAAAATAGTTTCAATTGTTAAGTCACATTTTTCACTTAAACTTATTTAAGAATTGTTTGGCCAATCTGATTGCATCAGATTCATAATCAATTTGAACCAATGATTAATCAATAATTCCTTTAAATTTTTCCCTAAAGACTCATTTGCTCCTCTACTATCTCCAATAACACCTGATTCACTGAAATCCTCAGTAAGCCAAGCAGTAGGCGCATTGCCCTCAAGACTCCAGCCTTCAGGGATCTCTGCTTTATTACCCTCATTTGGGCGTTCATCACCTACTAATTCTGGTTTCAATGCCAGCATCAAACTTGTTTCAGCTAAAGAAGCATGAAGCCCATCCTCAATCTCAGTTTTTGTTAACAATTCATTCAATCCATTCACACCACTCCATAAGAAACAGGGGAAAACTGCCATCCCTGGTGCGACACTTCTTAGCTCTCTTGCAGCTGTGTTTAATAGTGAAATTTGACCTCCATGTCCGTTAATTAATATCAATCTTTTAAAACCCATTTCAGATAATTGACCTCCGACTTCTTTTATCATTTGGGTTATTAAACTTGAAGAAAGTGAAATTGTACCGGCAAAACCCTTATGTTCTGGAGAAAAACCAATATATTGGGTTGGAAGTCTTTTTAATGGAATATCGGCAGAAAATAATTTGAAAACTTCGCTAATAATTTCATCAACAAAAATACTGTCTGTAGCAAGAGGCAAATGCGGCCCGTGTTGCTCAACAGCACCGAATGGCCAAATCACTGTTGATCTTTTGTTTTTTGCAACACACTCAATTTCTTGCCAATTTAAATATTCAAATCTATTAGGTATTGGTTTAAAGTTCATTAATTTTAATTTTGAGTACTAACATTTAGAGTATGTTAATAATTAATTATTCTTATTTTACCTACGATGGGAGTCAGTAATAAAAATGCCCAAGATAATATTCAACCAAAGGGCAATAAAAAACCTCTTCAGGTACTTCACATAAGCAAGAAAGATACCCAAAAAATAGATAATGAGCAAACCAATTCGCAAGAAGAAATTAAAAAAGAAGAAATCGCAATCAAACCGCAAATCATTAAAAATGATTCAGTAAAAAAAATTGAGGACAATAATGAAAACACCAAGGATTTTGATAGTTCTCAACAAAATTTAACTCAACAAGACTTAAATAGACCCCTTGATTTTTCTGAGCAAAACACAGATTTTCAGTTAGAAAGAACAGTTGATGAATTCGATTTTGATGAAAGTGCTTTTTTGGAGGCTTTAAATGCAAATGAGCCAATTGGGGCTACAGGAGAAACAATTTCAGGTAAGGTTATAGCAATCGAAAGTGATGGACTATATGTTGACATTGGTGGAAAAGCACCTGGTTATATGCCAAAAAAAGAATGTGGATTAGGAGTAATCACTAACTTTAAAGAAAAGTTTTCTATAGGCCTTGAAATGGAAGTTTTGGTTATCAAAGAACAAAATGCTGATGGGATGGTAACAGTGAGCGCTAGGGCATTAATTCTCAGGCAAAGTTGGGAGAAAGTATCAAGTTCCGCAAAAAATGGAGAATTAATTAACGTTTTAATTAATGGATTTAATAGAGGTGGGCTTACTTGTGATGTAGATGGATTAAGAGGATTCATCCCAAGATCCCAACTTGAAGATGGTCAAGATTATCAATCTTTTGTTGGCAAAACTCTAAAAGTAGCGTTTCTTGAGGTGAATCCAGAATCCAGAAAATTAGTTCTCTCTGAAAAGAAAGCATCATTAGTCTCTAAACTTACAAGTTTAGAATTAGGTCAATTAATTGAAGGAGAAGTTCTAGCAGTAAAACCATATGGCTTCTTTATAGATTTAGGTGGAGCTAGTGGACTTCTTCATCAATCCTCACTAACAAATGGATCGATTCGTTCTTTAAGAGAAGTCTTTAGAGAAGGGGAAATGATAAAAGCTTTAATATCTGAAATAGACCTCGAAAAAGGTCGTATTGGTCTCAATACAGCACTCTTAGAAAACTCTGCGGGAGAATTAATTATTGATAAGCGAAAAGTTATGCAAGAAGCTACAGAGAGAGCACTAAAAACTAAAGCACTCTTCGATAAAAAAGAACAAGATAAATGAACATTAATAAAAAAATGGAATCAAGTCTTAAATTAAAAATTTCAGATTGGGAATTAGACTTTTACTCAAGGCCAATTATTGAATCAAATGGAAAAAAAAGGTGGGAATTAATTATCTGCTCTACAAGAAGTTATAAGACACAAGATGTTTTTCTTTGGAATAAAAAGTGCCCTGCTAATGAAGTTAATTCAGTTTGGCTTACAAAGGCGCTAAATGAAGCAATAAGTGAAGCAAAAAAACAAGGGTGGGAGAAACCTTCTTTAGTTCGATTCTGGAGGTCGTCAATGAAATCCATCATTAAGAAATCTTTGGAGGCCGTAAGTATTGAGGCTATTGTAAGTAGGAGAACTTACGATTTACTAGATAGAATCGAATTTCTTGAAAAAGAGATTTATCCAAAGGAAAAAGGTTATGTAAGAGGTGTATTAGCTCCTACTTTTACTTCTAAAATTGACAACTCTCCTACACCTTTACCAGAAGCCGTAAGAGGTGATGCTTTAACTATCTCTGAAATATCAATTGGCGAATTAAAATCAGCAGAAAATTGGCCTATGGAATTTGGAGATATTTTCCCAATTCATCAAGATTTAGATGAAAATTACTTAGTTCCAGGATTAAGACTTTTTAGCAAAGATAGATCTTTGGCACTTTCTGCATGGTTTAGTTGTTTAGAACCTATTAAATTAGTCGTAAATAAGAACCAACTCATACTTGAAGCTTCTGAAGATGATAAGTGGCTGGTAACTGATTTACCAGAAAAAGATGCAAGCATTTTGAATACAAAGTTTTTGGAAAATAAAAAAAATTCTTTTGGTTATCAATTTATTTCCATACAGTCAACGCCGTATGTCGAAAAATTTGCAGGATTCTGGATCTTAAGAGATATTGAATTAATTTCATAAATTCAGTTTAGGAGCAGGAACTATTCCTTACAAAGAAATATATTTCTCAAAAGATGAAATTTATATTCAAAACAAAAAATTTGAGTATTATTCATCACCCATTCTTAGTCAAAATAATTTCAAACATGCATACTTCACGAAGTCTTGCTCTGAGAAATTTCTTCAATTATTAGGGAATCACTTTAATGAAAATTCCATAAATTGTGTTTCCAATCAAATTCACAGTAATGTAATAGTGTTTGGATCTCATTCGCAAAAAGGAACTAAAACTGATGCAGATGGTCTTGTTGGCAATAAATGCAGTCAAAACTTATGGGTTTACACAGCTGATTGTATGCCAATATTTTTTGCAGATAAAAGGACAAGAAATGTAGCAAGCTTGCATTGTGGAAGAAAAGGTTTAGAAAAAAAAATAATAAAAAATCTGGTAAAAATTTTCGATACTTTTGGGACATCTAGAGATGACTTACTTGTTGCAATAGGACCAGCGATTTCTAAGGAACATTATCTTGTTGATAAAATGACACTCAAAGAATTTTATATAAAGGCCGAAAACAAAAACATTATTGTCAAATTGAATAAAACTAAAAAAGATTTTTGTTTTAATGATTCAAATCAATTCAGAGAGCAAAACTTAAATCAACTTGATCTAAAAAGATCTGCCTATAGACAACTTTTAAATGAGAACATCCCTCATACAAATATAGACATCTCAAATTTATGCACATACAAATTCAATAATGAATTTTATTCCTGGAGAAGGAGCAAAACAATCTCAAGACAATGGAATCTTATTTGCTCATAAAGATAATTAACTTGGACAAATTTTACTACTTAAGTTTTTAGAGACCAATAATTCCGTCATCTCCTTAGTACCTCTAATATTAAAAACTTTGGCTATCAAAACATTTTCTTTGAAACCAAAAGGCTTTATTTTCACTTTGCTCCCCCTTGGAAATTCACCCTTAAGTAAATTAGTTGCTTCAATCTCATCATTTTCATTTACATCTACACAAAATAATCCAATAGTTAAATTTCTATTTTGATCCCCCACCAAAATAGTGTTTGAACTTTTAATTTGAAGAATTTCGGCCGAGTTTACTATTACAGGATTAAGAACAATCCAACATATTATAATTAATATTTTTGCTAATTTTTTCAATTCAGAAATATCTAAGTTTTTAAATTATCTTAAAGTTAATTTTTTAAAATGAGGAATTTTAAAAAAATTAGTCTTCACAATTAACATATCCAACCATTTGAGCATTACTTTTACCAGGAGGAACCATTGGATAACAATTTTCACCTCTTCTGACAAGGATATTAATCAGGGCAGGGCCGTCATGATCAAGCGCATTTTTTAATTCATTCTGTAATTGTTTTCTATCAGAAATCAAGTATCCTTTAACTCCAAAAGACTCAGCAAGTTTTACAAAATCAGGTTCGCCACAACTCATATCAGATGAGGAATATCTTTCATCATAGAAACTTTCCTGCCATTGTCTTACCATCCCTTGCCAGCGATTATTGATAATAATCAATTTCACCTTTAGACCATATTGAGATAAGGTACCTAATTCTTGAATATTCATTAATACACTTGCATCTCCTGCAATACAAATTACATCTGAATTAGGTAAGGCTGCTTTTACTCCAATTGCCGCTGGCAATCCAAAACCCATAGTTCCTAAACCTGCACTACTAATCCATTTTCTTGGAGAATTCCTAAGATATTGAGCAGCCCACATCTGGTGTTGTCCTACATCTGTAGTTATATAAGCTTCTGATGAAAGTTCTCTCAC
>CACKJL010000014.1 GCA_902600395.1 uncultured Prochlorococcus sp.
ATATTATAATATTTCTACAGAAAGAGAAAGGCTCGAAAAAAAAATTTCGACTGGGTTAATAAATTCAATTTGGGTTCAATACGGTACAGATATTAAAGTTCTTCAGAATGAGGTAACTTATCTCAGAAACGTAGCAAAAGAAGAAAAATTACCTATATTTGGAAGTTTATTTATTCCTTCTAAACTATTTATAGCAAGGTTTAAATTTCGTCCTTGGAAAGAGGTATATATATCTGAAAAGTTTTTATATGACTTGGAGAATTTTTTTGATTTCACAAACGATTTAGTTAGTTTTTATAAAAAAAATAATATAACACCTGTAATTGAATCTGATTTTTCATCATCAGAGAAGCTTGATTCTGTTTATAGTTTTTTACAAAATGAAAGATAATTTCTGTCAATATTAAACCAATGAAAAGTGATGTTACATATGACTTATTAATAATAGGTGGAGGTATATCTGCGTGTGTTTTTGCTTCGAAGTATCTGAAAAATAATATTACAAAAAAAGTTGGATTAATAGAAATTGGTCGTGGACTTGGAGGGAGATCAAGTACAAGAATAAGCAAAAAATATGAAGGATGGAAACTAAACCATGGTTCTCCAAATTTTAATATATATAACAGTAAAAAAAATCTTCTATTAAAAAGATTTATTGATGAATTATTGGTTAATAAATATATAAAAATTGATGACTCAGAAATATTTTTTTTAAATGAAGATTCTAATTTAGAAACCATAAAAAAATCTGAATTTTCTTACGGGGTTAATTATTTATCTTTAGATTCCATGAGTGAATTATCGAAAAAGATAATTGAATCAAATAATTTAAAAGAGGAAATTGATTTTTTCTTTGAAACTTTAATAGTTGATATGCAGTTTAAAGATAATGAATGGTTACTAACATCAAAAAATGGCGACAAATTCAAGTCTAAATATCTAATTTGTTCAACTAATTTGTTGTTACATAAGAGGTCTTTAAAAATATTAAATGTAAATCAAATTCCATTAAGAAAAGCAATTCCTATTAATAGTGATAAAAAAATAGATTTACTATTAAATTTCTTAGAAGAACAAACATTTATTCCCAGGTTAACCTTTTTAATTTATACAAATAAAAAATATTGTTATAAAGATTATTACTCTAAAAAACAAAGGTATTTTTATTTAAAAAATAATTTAGAAAAAAAATATAGATTTGAAAGAATTATTTTTCAGCTGCAAGATAATAATAAATTAGGAATTGTAGTACATTCAAAAAACGCAGAGTTAATTAATTCTTATATAAGTGCAAAAGATGAAGAAGTTTTTAAACAAAAAATAATTACAAATTTCAATCAACTCTTTGAAGAAAATCCTATAGTACATAAATTAACTTTTGATGAAAAAATATCTATTATGAAATGGAGAGCTTCACAGCCTTCTGGTCTTGCCGTACCTTTATCATTACAATTTAGTAGAAAATATAAAATTGGATTTTGCGGAGACTGGTTTGAAGGAGATGGATTTGGCAGAATTGAAGGCTCAATTTTGAGTGCTTTAATATTAGAGAAAAAAATTAAAGACTTAATTAAATAATTTTTTCATAATGTTATCTATGTCAGTGTTTTTTTCAATAATGAATTTATTTGTATTATTTTTTACGCTATTAGGTTTGAATTTTTCATAATAAATGCTCCATGATTTTAAGAAATCATTCTCAGCTTGTTTTTTATCCTTCCCCCTTTCTTTTACATCTCTTTGGACAACTCTTTTCATGCACTCATTTTTATTAGTTTTTATTTCTAAAAAAAAATAATCATTATTATTTAAAGTGTTTGAGAATTCTTTAGCAAATATACCTTCAACAATTAAAAAACTAATATTTTTTGTTTCGTTTAAGATATTTTGAATTGTTTTCTTTTCGAAATTGTAATAACGATCAAAAATTGAAATTCCGTTCTTATAAATAAAATCAAAATCTTTTTTGAATAGTTTGTTATTAAAACTAATACTTCTATCAAAAAAGCCTTCTACAAATTTTGGTAGTAATTTACTTATTAACCCTGTCTTATAGTAATTGTCTGTACTTAATACAATACCATTTTTATTTTTTTTTATTATTTGATTAGATAAAGTTGTTTTCCCGCTTCCGGAAGGTCCACTTATAAAAATAAGCTTCATTTTTACGATCTGTTCTCTAAAAAAATTTTACCTCTACTATTAATAAATACATTTAAATTTTGAATATTCATTTTTACTTTTTTTAGTTTTTAAAATAATTTAGAATACCTTGCAATGGCTCGTAAGCTTGCATAAATATTAAATGTGTGTCTTTATATAATTGTAAATAAATTATTTCTATGCAGTTAGTTTTTATCTTGTAATTAATTCCCCTGGAATTTGATAATATTAAACTGAATAGCTAATTTTATTACTTATAAATTGCAATGATTTCTAAATTTCTCAGTAAACTAAAATCAATTTTATTTAAAAGTGCAGTAACTTCTGAAACTCCCTTAAAGAAAGAAAAAAAAGGAGCAAAGTCTGCAAAAACAAAAACAAAAACAAAAACAAAAACAAAAACCAAAGCGGTAAATTCTAAGAAAAATATTGAAACTTTGACTACACTTCCAGGTGTTGGAGCAAAAAGCGCAAAAGCTTTGTATGAGGCTGGATTTAAAACAACAAAGGCAGTTATCGCTGCAGATGAAAAAGATCTTCTTGCTGTGTCAGGAGTTGGAATAAATCTTGTTAAAAAACTTAAAAAGCTTAAGTAGTTAAAATTTTTTTTTAAACCTTTCTAAAAAAATTTGTAATATCAACTAATAATCAAAAAATTTATGTGATATAGCGGACTATCTTCTTCTTGCTTTTCTTCTCTGTTGCAACTTTCTTTTATATTTTTCAATAGGCGTTTCGTGATGTCTAAGTCTTTTTAAATCTGCAAAGATGCCCGACTTAGATACTTGTCTTTTAAATCTTCTAAGGGCTGACTCAATTCCCTCGTTCTCTCCAACTGTAACTTGTGTCAAAATTTTCTAAATAAAAATTATTCTAGCACCTCAATAGATATATTTAAACTCAAAACTTCTAATTGAGGGTTAATGGTTTATTTGGCTAATTTTTTGTCCACTCCATAAATCTTTTTTTATTACTTTTTATGTCTTGTAATGATTCAAAATAATATTTTTCCCAATTATCTTTAGGCAGGCCAAGAAATAACATTAGATTTAATGGATATTGATCGCTATCAGAACAATTTCTAAAATCATCCCTAAATAAAAAGATTTCCTTTTTTAAAGCAATTGCGATACCCAATTCAATCATTACCCCTTCATCTGGAGGATTTCCATTAACAATTGCAAAAATACAATCACATTCTTTTAAATCATGGAAATTACTATTTGCAACTTCATATGCCCATTGACTTTTTTGTTGTGTTAATGGTTTTGCCCTCTCAAAAGGTTCATATACTTCTACATTTAAATCATTGAAGATTTCAATAAATTCAAGTAAGAGGGTTTTAGTTTGCTTTGAAAATCCATATGGATTAGCTAAATATAATTTCTTTCTCAACCTAAACCTCTTTTTTTGATGTAATCTTCTCGGTCACTTTTTGAATTTAAAGTATTTTCCCAAGGGAAAACAATCCATTGACTTTTTTTTGTTAAATGTATTGTATTCCACCATGTAGGTTTGATTTTACTAAATAATACAAAAAACATTGCCCCTTCAATATTCTTGAAGGTCGTTAATGTAATGCCTGTTTCATAAACATCATCTACTATTAGTGAATTCTTTATTGGTTCTGAAATTAATTCAATTTTTAATTTATGGCTTAGTGCTACAGCAAGACATAATCCGCCACGAGGAACTCCATATATTCCAGAAAATTCCTTAAATTTACATTTATCAGCTATTTGTTCTACGCTCTTATCAAATTCGCTCCAAGTAAAATAACTTATCATCTTAATTTTCGGATTTTTCTGTTGTAGTAGCGTAATTTGAAGCAATTACACTTAAAAGTGCTACTACTTGCTCATTTGGACAATTAGTATTTTTTTTTAAATTTTCACATTCATTTATTATCTTGGCATATGTATCCTCAACTATCCCGTTCATTTGATCGATACTAAAAGAATATGGTTTATTCATTTTTAAATTATTAGTTATTTCATTTTTACTTAAATATTTAACGAAGTAAATATTTTTGTATTTAAAGATAAAATTATTCCCACATGGGGTTATTTAATTTTTCATTATTAAGTGAAGAAGGAACATAAGTATGTAAAGCTTCAATTTTTATAGCCCATTTTTTAGAGTTTCCCTTTAAACTTTCGCTTTCAATTAGGTTTGTTAGTGGAATCCTTTTTCTGACTTTAAGAAGTCCTAAACAAGCTTCCCAGGCTTCATGATTTTTATAAATATCTAACCAAAAATCAAAAATATTTTCCAAGATTTCTAAAGGGATATCAAATGGAATACCCATTGAAGGTCTTGCAATTAAATATTTTTTATTTCTTAGTTCATTTAATAAATTATTTACGTTTAAATTAATAGCTAAAAGAATATCTTTTGCTGATTCAGTACCTATTAATTCTTTTCTGTGGCAATCTAAAAGATTTTCATCCTCAAGGATATTATCATCGCAATTTTTTATTCCCACAATCCAAAACCCTTCTCCATTATTCACTCCACTAGCAAGAAATAGATATTGAGGTGAATTCTCCAAGATTTAAATTATTTTTTCCATTTTTAACATTTTTTGCTTAATAAGAAAATAATTTAGCTGTGCAATTAACAATCTGAAGTCCTCGTAAAAAAAATTTTGTTGTTATAGTTAGATTTTTAGAAAATGTTTGATTTAAGAGAACTAAAACTAATGTTTTTAGATCCTACTGATTTAATAATTAATAATATAAATAAATATCTTTATAGAAATAAAGCAATTAAATTTATTTTTTCTTAGGAAATAATTTTCCTATTCTCTCCTTTTGCAAGTACTCCTTTTTGTTTCTTATTTTTTTGTCTTCTAAAGATTCTTTATTAGTACTTACAGCATAAATAATATAGAAAATCATGCCAGTAAATATTAATCCTACAAAAATTATGAATATTCCTATAGGTTCAGTGGGACTGAATATTTTAAGATCTAAAGCTGTATTTAGGGAAATTATCATCAATAAACTAATTCCTAAATAAATTTTATGGAAATCTAATTGATTTCCTCGTATCCAAAAAATGTTACCTTATCTGAATTTTTATACCCATTAGCGGCTTCTTGTGGGTTTTGACTATCAATTTTTCTTGCTTTAGCATGAATCATGTTGAATGGGAAAATCACAGCTCCTACAAAAAAATGAAGAATTAAGAAATCTGAAGGTAATCCATTTGTCCAATCAGGAAAAAATAGCAATGTCATCAATGATTCGTACATATTTGTAGTCAAATAAACCTCAGACTATTATTACTGAACTTATCGCAATACTTTTAATTATTAATAAATTGAAATTTAATTTGCTTTAGATAATTATTCAGATCTAATTGAAAAGACAATTAGAAAAAAATAATATATTATTTATAGATATTGATAAAAAGCTTTTTTTGAAACTTATTTTTTGTTTTCTTTTATTTTTAGTTTGTTTATTAAGACCTTCAACAAGTTTAGCTTTTGATACGTCAGACCCTAGTGTTAGTTTGCTACAAAATAGGATTTCTAATAATTTTTCCAGGAAATATTGCAAGGCTGTTCAAAATGGTTTTTCTAAAGATGAAGCAATGAAATCAGCTATTGTGAAAACTGAAAACATCATATCTTTTTCTTATAATCCACAGAAAAAATGGATTGAGAAAAGTGACTTGGCTAATCAAATTTCATTGCAAGTAGTAAATGATTGTGGTTTGTCTATTGGATTGATTGGAAAGGAGGGAGTAAATTACTTCAAATCATATTTTCTTGAAATTTATGAAAAAACTACGCCTGATAAAAATTTTTCAAGATAGATTAGGTTTATGAACAATATTTCAGACAAATTAGTAATGACAATAATATTGATTACTACACTTTTTGTATTTGGATTAATTTTTTCAGTAAAGTCGCCAGAGAGAAAGGTTATAGATTCACCAATAATGTGGAAAGATGATTTTTCTAATATATCGATTTTTAAAAGCAATAATATAAATTCAGAAATAAAAAGAATAATTTAAATAAAAATACATTATTCACCAAAATAGGAAGATCCTATTCAAGCATATACAAAAATATTTTTTCGAATCTCAATCAATTTATCATTCATTGTTTAATTTAAGTATTTCAAAAGAACTGATGCTAGTTTTAAATCATCATTAAACCATGCTCGTATCGCCATAGCTCTTCGAGGATCATAAAAATTTTGTTTTCTGTACCAACTAAGAAATTCTGAATCTGATTTCTTCCCATTACATGACAAACAACATGGTACGCAATTACTTGTACTGCTAATCCCCCCTTTTGACATTGGGCTTGGAGGGGCGATAGGAGAGTTGTGGGTACAAGATGGTTTACTCTTATTACTTGCTCTTGGTTTATCAAGTTTTGCAGGCTACAGATTATATTTAAAAAATAACTCTGAAAAAAAACTTCAAGATGCTATTTATGCAGATGAAAGAGCTATAGATCTTGCTTGTAGATTTGGATACAGCGTTCCAAATGCGTATAAAAGTCTTGGAGGAGCATTAAAGGAGTTAATAGATAAGACACGAAAAAAGAAGAAAAGAAGTTTCTTTGAAGATAGATTAGATGCTTTAAGAAAAAGTGCAGAAAAAGCAAGATCAGAATTATCTCAGCAAGAAGGTTCAGAAAAATCGGTTTCTAGCGAAAATGTTTATGGACAATAAAAGTTTGGTTTTAATGGCAGCTAAAGCATGTGATGAAAAAAAGGCAAAAGATATAAAACTTATAAAAATTGACAAAGTATCTTTTATAAGTGAATGGATTTTGATTGCAGAAGGTTTATCTGATGTACAAGTAAGATCTATAACTAACTCTGTAGAGGGAGAACTTAGAGAGAAGGCTAAAATTGAACCGATTCGGAAAGAAGGGATTAACGAAGCGAAATGGGCTTTACTTGATTATGGTGATTTGATTGTAAATATTTTTCAACCAGAAATAAGAAAATATTATGACCTCGAATCGTTCTGGAGTAATGGAGATAATCTTATATTTCCATAATTTGTTTTATGAACGAATCTAAGTGTCCTGTCCCTAGAGAGCAACAACCCACAAATGAATTCATAGAATTATCAAAATCTAAAATTTTTTCTTGGCCAAAAACAAAAAAGTCTCTAATTCTCATTTTGACAAAATTCTGGTTAGGAGCTTTTGTTCTATTTCTAGTCATATCTTCAGGAAGCGTATATTTTAAAACATCCCTCATAAGATATATTCTACTAAGTTTTTTTGGCAGCTTATCAATACCTCTTTTAATTTCAATAAGGTTATATTTAGGTTGGAAACATATATTTAATAGATTAATATCTGAAAAAGTTGAATATGAGGAATCAGGTTGGTATGACGGTCAAGTATGGGAAAAGCCATTAGTTTTGAAAGAAAAAGAAACAATTATTGCCTCAATTGAGGTAAAGCCTATTTTAAAAAATTTAATTCAAATTTTTTCTATTATTTCAGTCCTAGCTTTGTCTGGAATTTTAATTTTTCAATATAATAATTTCTAAATGAGTTCTAATTTCAAAAACCTTTACACTTCTAACAATCCTCCTTTACAAGCAACCTTAATGAGAGGATCAAATATTGAGTCGATCCATAAAATTCATGCTGTCATAACTGACAATAAAGGGAGGGTTTTAATGTGCGCAGGAAATCCAGAATATAAAAGTTTTATAAGATCAGCACTAAAACCGTTTCAAGCAATACCTTTCGTAAGTAGTGGAGCTGCATCAAAAATTAATAATCAATCAAAATCAATTGCGTTAGCATGCGGTTCACATAGTGGATCTAAACTTCATTCGAGGGAAGCATTCAGAATTTTATGGGAATATGACATTGACATTAATAATCTGAAATGTCCAAAATCTAAGACAAGTCCTCTAGAACATAATTGTTCTGGCAAGCATGCTGCTTTTTTAGCTACATGCAAAAAAATGAATTGGCCTTTAGATAGTTATCTAAAGGGAGATCATCCTCTTCAAATAGAAATATTCAGAATTGTTTCTGAATTACTTGAAATACCTTTATCTGAAATAAACGCAGAACGTGATGATTGTGGTGCACCCACTCTTTATTTAAAACTATTAGAAATGTCGAGGTTATATTCACTTCTGAGCAGTTCGGAAAATGCTGAATTAGAACAAATAAGTAGAGCTATGACAATAAACCCAATAATGATAAGTGATAAAAATAACTTTGATACAGAAATAATTAAAGCTTCTCACGGGAACGTTATAGGTAAAGGTGGAGCCGAGGGAATCCAGTGTCTCTGTAAAATAAATGAAGGGATAGGTTTAGCCTTAAAAGTAGAAGATGGTTCAAAAAGAGCAAAACATGCTGTCAGTCTTCACTTACTAAAACAGTTAGAGTGGATATCTGACTTAAGAATTCAAGACATAGAAGAAAAGGTATTAAATTTTTCTGAAGGAGTGCGACTTGAAGTTAAAGGTAAATTAAAATTCCAAGAATCCTAAAAAAACGATAAAAATAACCCTTTCAGTTGTATGCTATGTATATATCGCGGGGTAGAGCAGTCTGGTAGCTCGTCGGGCTCATAACCCGAAGGTCGGAAGTTCAAATCTCCCCCCCGCCACCAATTAGAGGCAGCTTCACAGCTGCTTTTTTAGTTTTTTAATGGTTAGAGAAATTATAAAAATATAATATTTTGAATGTTTTTATATCTTACTAAAAGAGTTTATTAAAAATTATTTGAGATCTTTTTGAATAGAAAATTTCAAGTCAACTCTAACTAATAATCCAGTAATGATAAAAAGTATTCCAATGTATGAATTCAAAGATAGGTCCAAAATATTAAATTAATTTCTAACTAAATTTTAACCCACAAATCATATCTGTTAAATACGTCAATGAAAAGAATTAAAAAAATTTGAATTTTGAAAATTTACATCTTCAATAAGTTATTTAATAAAGTAGAGTAAAATTTATCTAATTTAGAAAATTATATGCAGAATTTCCTACAGCGTGATTTAGGTTCAAGCATGTTATCAATAGCTGTCATATTAGGTTGGTTAGGTCTGTTTTTTGTATTTTTGAGAGTATTAACAATTTCAATAAAGAGAATTCTTGAAGCTGTTTTCAAAAAATCTTAATTATTGAAATAAATCAATAATTCTGAATTAATCGCATAAATCCTTTATCACTAAGTATAATAACCTAAAAAATGTCAATTTTAGATAAGGTTAAAATAGGAAACTCTGTTCAAGTTAACCTAGAACTATCTAAGGATAGACTTAACAAAGAAACTATTGATGCAATTAATATTTCCTCATTGGGTAAGGTAAGTGATTTCAGAATAACTGATGGCAAAGGTATAGGAGTTGTCTTGCAATTATCTAATGGACAAGAGCAATGGTTTTTTGAGGATGAAATTGATCTTCTCGACGAAAATGGTAATGTAATAAAGGAAAATTATGATAAACAAGAGAATAGTAATTTTATATTTGATTTTTTAAGAGGATTAAAATATGAAAATAAAAATAATGTAAGCGAGTTACTTAATCCAATTAACTTTTTTATCTGGCTGGTTGCATCGTTTAAAGATATTTTTTGATTGGTTAAAAAATTTTTTAAAATAAAATTAATTTAACAATTTAGTTAAATATTAAATTTCAGTAATTAAAAATTTAAATGGTACAAAATATTATCGATGTAAAAAATTTATCTAAGTCATTTGATATCTCTTCCAAAGAACCAGGCTTAAAAGGAACAATTAAACATTTTTTTAGAAGAAGAACAAAAAGTTTAAAGGTTATCAAAGATATAAGTTTTGAAATTAAAGAAGGAGAAATAGTAGGTTTTCTAGGTGCTAATGGAGCTGGGAAAACAACAATATTAAAAATGCTTTGTGGCTTAATTTATCCAAGTGAAGGTTCGATTTTGGTTTCAGGCTATTTACCTTTCAGGAGAAAAGAAAATTTCCTAAAGAATATCACCTTAATAATGGGACAAAAGCAACAGCTTATATGGGATCTTCCACCTATTGAATCATTCTATTTAAATGCATCAATATATGACTTAGATAAGTTCGAAGCTAAAAAGAGAATAAAAAAACTATCGGAAATGCTCGAAATTGATGAAGAGCTTTTCATACCTGTTAGAAAACTTTCACTAGGGCAGCGTATGAAATCAGAATTACTAGCAGCTTTGATACATGAACCAAATATTCTATTTTTAGACGAGCCGACACTTGGATTAGATATTAATGCACAGAGAAATTTAAGAAAATTCCTACAAAAATATAATAAGGAAACTAATGCAACGATATGCCTAACAAGTCATTACATGAAAGATATTACATCACTATGCAAGAGAGTTATATGTGTGCACGAAGGGGCGATATCTTATGATGGAAAACTTGACCTGTTATTAAAAAAACTTTCTCCTGTTAAAGAAATATTAATAGTTTGTCGATCAGAAGAGGATGCAATTAAATTAGAAAATTCCGGTTTTACTGTTAAAAATAAAATAAAGAATGAAGTCACTATAAAAATTGAAAACAACTCTATTACCTCTTCACTAAAAACTATTCTAAATAATTTTGATATTGAGGACCTTTTTATAAATGAACCACCCATTGATGAAGTTATTGGGAAGGTATTAATCAAAAAAGATTATGATATCTAATTTAATTAACCGTAAAATATTCACTTTATTAAAAGTCCAATATTCAAACATGTTGGAGTATAGGGTAGAAATTGCATTGTGGGCAATTTCAGGGATTATTCCTTTTTTCATGTTAAACATTTGGACAAATAATAATCTAAATGAATCCATAAACATTAGTGAAACATTACTTTCTAGGTATTTCTTATGTGCTTTTTTTGTAAGACAGTTTTCTGTAGTTTGGGTTGTATTTAGTTTTGAAGAAGATTCTCTTATGGGGAAGGTATCTCCGTATTTAATTCAACCTTTAAATCCATTTTTCAGATATTTTGCACAACATCTTGCAGAACAAATAACAAGATTTCCTTTCGCGCTAATAATCGCATTTTTCTTTTTTATTTTTAATCCAGAAAGTATATGGATACCAAATTTAGGTATTTTACTCTTATCGATAGTATCTACTTTCTTATCCTTCTTGATTCAATTTTTAATTCAGTCAATAGTTGCATGTCTATGTTTCTGGACAGAGAAAGCGTCATCGATAGAAAGATTGTTATTTATTCCAACTTTATTTCTCTCAGGTCTTTTAGCACCAGTAGTTTCATTTCCCGCATATGTTAAATCTTGGATTTATTTGACTCCTTTTCCATATCTAATTGACTTCCCTGCAAACTTACTTTCAGGTAATGAAACAAATATTAGTGGAGGGTTAATTATGCAAATTCTATGGATTTTAATACTTTTCCCATTATTTAAGAAAATCTGGTCTCAAGGAACAAAAAAATATACAGCAATGGGGTCATGAATTTAAGAAAATATCTAAAAGTTTATAAAAAATTCTTACATACTTCTTTAGCATCTGAATTGGAGTATAAGACAAATATATTAGTTGATTTAATTACTGCAATTTTAAGTTTAATAGGGAGTATTTTTCTATTATCTATTTTCTTTCAAAATACTGGTTATATTGGAGGGTGGAAATTTGAACAGGCACTAATTATCCAAGCTATTTATACAATTTTGAATGGGATAACAAATACATGGTTCAATCCTAATCTTACAGAAATAGTTAAACATATAAGAGAAGGAACATTAGACTTCGTACTTTTAAAACCTATTGATAGTCAATTTTTTATTTCATTAAAAAAAATAAATCCATCTGGATTCTTAGAAATAATGCTTGGATTTTTCTTGTTGCTTTTTTGTATAAGAATAAATCAAATAAATTTAAATTTAAGTTTTCTGACCCTATGCTTAATTACTATAAGCTGCTCTATTTGTATTTTGTATAGCTTATGGTTTTTTATCTCTACTACTACTATTTGGTTTGTTAAGACTTGGAATGCAATAGAAGTATTAAGATCATTCCTTTATATTGGAAGATTTCCTCTAAGTTCATTTTCATTTTCTTTAAGAATATTTTTTAGTGTTTTTATTCCTATTGCTTTTATAACTACAATTCCCTCTGAAGTTTTTCTAGGACTTTCTGTATTTTGGAAAATATTGCTTGAAATTATTGTAGCGACAATATTTCTTATTAATTCAAGAAAGTTCTGGTTATTTGCATTAAAATTCTATTCATCAGCCTCTAGTTAAGTATTATTAATTAACCTCGCTACAAAATTTCCAAATTTGTTGTTTACTTTTCAAATTAGAAAGCCTAGATAATTTTTTAAAATGAGGTTTAGATTTTTCAACAGATAAAAGCCTGCAGTTGTATTCAATTTTATGATTTCTTGATATGATTCCTAATTTGAGTGCTATATCACTAAGGATAATTATTAAAGTAAGAAAAAAAAATATACCGAAAAATTGTAAAAATGATTTTGAATAATATTCTTTTTCAGTTTTTAATTCAAACTTCATTACTTAACTATATGCTGAGGGCACTTAATTGCAGCAATAGCAACAGCCGTAACTTTAAAATTTTCAGACTTCTCAATAAGCTTTTTAACCTCTAATGGACCAAATTTATTACTTGCATCACTGTAGGAAAGAAGTAATGATTTATAGTTATCATGACCTAAATTTCTATACTCACAGAAATTATCCCCAACATAATTCAAAAGAGTTAGTAAAGTTAATTCAATCATTAAAACTTTTTACTAGCGAAGTTCTTACGAATGATACTGTGCAGGACATTTTTAACAAGTAAAATTACCAAAAACATTTGAAATTATGAAATTAGATTTTCATTGATAAACTTTAAAGCTTCAAAATTATTTCAGAATTTATTAATCCACATATAAGAAAATCATTAAAGCACTATCTGTAGTGTATACAGTTGATAATAATTGCACTACAGATAGGGGGTTGCATTTTTTAAGAAATTGGTTTAAAAATAAGATTCCCCATCACCCGGCCCCACATATGTGAGGCCTTTTTTTTTTGGTTTTAAAATAAGGGCTCTTTAAAAGTTTTATTTAATAAAACGAGTAATTAATCCCTTTAATAACGAATAAAGATAATAATATATTTATTTTTAAATTTATAATCCTGCTTTAGGATTTTTACCAAAATGTACTGCTATAAACCAATAATTTTATAAAAAGCTTTTTATGGATTTAAACAACAAGCTAATACCAACACAAATACATACCATTATAAAAGTTTTCTTAATAAGTATATTCCCATTTAATTTTGACAGGTGAGCTCCGAAAAATCCTCCTGTAAATGAACCAATTATTAAAACTATCAATAAATTAAATGGAAGCGATCCTATTTTTGCCAAAAATACTGCTCCGACAAAATTCCAAAAAATCCCAACAGTAAAAAATGTCATACTTATGGCTCGAAGAAAATCCATTTCAAAAGTTTTTATTAATAGAATTGTTACAAGCAATCCAGTTCCTGAAGAAATAGAACCATTTAATATACCTATAAGAAAAATAAAAACTAAAAATCTAATTTTATGAACAAAATTTAGCTTTTTATTACCAGATGACATACCTAAATCTGGTTTAAGGAATGAGTAAAAAGCTAATAATATGGATATTATTCCTAAAATTAAATATAAGTACTTTTCTGATATATATTCAACTACAGAAGCCCCAAAAATTACTCCTGGTAATCCAAAAATTAAAATTTGCCAAGCAACACTTATATCATTACCTAAAGATTTGTAATTTCTTAAGGAACCCCCTATTCCTAATGCTACTGTTGCTAATTTATGACTAGCCAGAGCCTGATAATAAGGAACTCCAGATAAAATCAATGCTGGCAATTGTAATAATCCTGCTCCTCCTCCAGAAATCGCTGAGAAGGTATTAGAAAAAAACGATATCAAAAAGATATAAATACTTTTAAATAAAGAATGATCAAAATTTCCTAATAATATTGTTAATAAATAAAGCATTTACTATAAATTGCCCTTTGTATTAATAAGTGAAAATTACTCTTTTCATAAGAAACATTTGCTTTAAGAAGTCTTATCTTATCTTTATCAATCATACTTTAAAAAAAACTGTTATTATCAGAAAAAATTATCAAGAATTTTATGCATAGACAAGATGCAATTTACCTTGATCAGTTTTGTCCCAAGATAAGTAATAAAAATTGGAGAGAGTCACTTAATAAAGTTACTAATTATAAATGTATTTATTGCGGTAAACCCTCAGAATCACTCGACCACCTTCACCCAATGTCAAAAGGGGGGATTAGCAGTACAAGTAATTGCGTACCATGTTGTTTGTCATGTAATGGGAAGAAATCAGATTCAGAATTTCTTAGTTGGTACAGAAAACAAAATTTTTATGATCCTCGAAGAGCTATGGCGATACGAGCATGGTTTAATGATGATTTAAAACTAGCATCAGTTCTTTTGAAATACTTAAATTAAACAATGAATGATAAATTGATTGAGATTCGAAAAAATATTTTTGTATATGCTTGAATAGGATCTTCCTATTTTGGTGAATAATGTATTTTTATTTAAATTATTCTTTTTATTTCTGAATTTATATTATTGCTTTTAAAAATCGATATATTAGAAAAATCATCTTTCCACATTATTGGTGAATCTATAACCTTTCTCTCTGGCGACTTTACTGAAAAAATTAATCCAAATACAAAAAGTGTAGTAATCAATATTATTGTCATTACTAATTTGTCTGAAATATTGTTCATAAACCTAATCTATCTTGAAAAATTTTTATCAGGCGTAGTTTTTTCATAAATTTCAAGAAAATATGATTTGAAGTAATTTACTCCCTCCTTTCCAATCAATCCAATAGACAAACCACAATCATTTACTACTTGCAATGAAATTTGATTAGCCAAGTCACTTTTCTCAATCCATTTTTTCTGTGGATTATAAGAAAAAGATATGATGTTTTCAGTTTTCACAATAGCTGATTTCATTGCTTCATCTTTAGAAAAACCATTTTGAACAGCCTTGCAATATTTCCTGGAAAAATTATTAGAAATCCTATTTTGTAGCAAACTAACACTAGGGTCTGACGTATCAAAAGCTAAACTTGTTGAAGGTCTTAATAAACAAACTAAAAATAAAAGAAAACAAAAAATAAGTTTCAAAAAAAGCTTTTTATCAATATCTATAAATAATATATTATTTTTTTCTAATTGTCTTTTCAATTAGATCTGAATAATTATCTAAAGCAAATTAAATTTCAATTTATTAATAATTAAAAGTATTGCGATAAGTTCAGTAATAATAGTCTGAGGTTTATTTGACTACAAATATGTACGAATCATTGATGACATTGCTATTTTTTCCTGATTGGACAAATGGATTACCTTCAGATTTCTTAATTCTTCATTTTTTTGTAGGAGCTGTGATTTTCCCATTCAACATGATTCATGCTAAAGCAAGAAAAATTGATAGTCAAAACCCACAAGAAGCCGCTAATGGGTATAAAAATTCAGATAAGGTAACATTTTTTGGATACGAGGAAATCAATTAGATTTCCATAAAATTTATTTAGGAATTAGTTTATTGATGATAATTTCCCTAAATACAGCTTTAGATCTTAAAATATTCAGTCCCACTGAACCTATAGGAATATTCATAATTTTTGTAGGATTAATATTTACTGGCATGATTTTCTATATTATTTATGCTGTAAGTACTAATAAAGAATCTTTAGAAGACAAAAAAATAAGAAACAAAAAGGAGTACTTGCAAAAGGAGAGAATAGGAAAATTATTTCCTAAGAAAAAATAAATTTAATTGCTTTATTTCTATAAAGATATTTATTTATATTATTAATTATTAAATCAGTAGGATCTAAAAACATTAGTTTTAGTTCTCTTAAATCAAACATTTTCTAAAAATCTAACTATAACAACAAAATTTTTTTTACGAGGACTTCAGATTGTTAATTGCACAGCTAAATTATTTTCTTATTAAGCAAAAAATGTTAAAAATGGAAAAAATAATTTAAATCTTGGAGAATTCACCTCAATATCTATTTCTTGCTAGTGGAGTGAATAATGGAGAAGGGTTTTGGATTGTGGGAATAAAAAATTGCGATGATAATATCCTTGAGGATGAAAATCTTTTAGATTGCCACAGAAAAGAATTAATAGGTACTGAATCAGCAAAAGATATTCTTTTAGCTATTAATTTAAACGTAAATAATTTATTAAATGAACTAAGAAATAAAAAATATTTAATTGCAAGACCTTCAATGGGTATTCCATTTGATATCCCTTTAGAAATCTTGGAAAATATTTTTGATTTTTGGTTAGATATTTATAAAAATCATGAAGCCTGGGAAGCTTGTTTAGGACTTCTTAAAGTCAGAAAAAGGATTCCACTAACAAACCTAATTGAAAGCGAAAGTTTAAAGGGAAACTCTAAAAAATGGGCTATAAAAATTGAAGCTTTACATACTTATGTTCCTTCTTCACTTAATAATGAAAAATTAAATAACCCCATGTGGGAATAATTTTATCTTTAAATACAAAAATATTTACTTCGTTAAATATTTAAGTAAAAATGAAATAACTAATAATTTAAAAATGAATAAACCATATTCTTTTAGTATCGATCAAATGAACGGGATAGTTGAGGATACATATGCCAAGATAATAAATGAATGTGAAAATTTAAAAAAAAATACTAATTGTCCAAATGAGCAAGTAGTAGCACTTTTAAGTGTAATTGCTTCAAATTACGCTACTACAACAGAAAAATCCGAAAATTAAGATGATAAGTTATTTTACTTGGAGCGAATTTGATAAGAGCGTAGAACAAATAGCTGATAAATGTAAATTTAAGGAATTTTCTGGAATATATGGAGTTCCTCGTGGCGGATTATGTCTTGCTGTAGCACTAAGCCATAAATTAAAAATTGAATTAATTTCAGAACCAATAAAGAATTCACTAATAGTAGATGATGTTTATGAAACAGGCATTACATTAACGACCTTCAAGAATATTGAAGGGGCAATGTTTTTTGTATTATTTAGTAAAATCAAACCTACATGGTGGAATACAATACATTTAACAAAAAAAAGTCAATGGATTGTTTTCCCTTGGGAAAATACTTTAAATTCAAAAAGTGACCGAGAAGATTACATCAAAAAAAGAGGTTTAGGTTGAGAAAGAAATTATATTTAGCTAATCCATATGGATTTTCAAAGCAAACTAAAACCCTCTTACTTGAATTTATTGAAATCTTCAATGATTTAAATGTAGAAGTATATGAACCTTTTGAGAGGGCAAAACCATTAACACAACAAAAAAGTCAATGGGCATATGAAGTTGCAAATAGTAATTTCCATGATTTAAAAGAATGTGATTGTATTTTTGCAATTGTTAATGGAAATCCTCCAGATGAAGGGGTAATGATTGAATTGGGTATCGCAATTGCTTTAAAAAAGGAAATCTTTTTATTTAGGGATGATTTTAGAAATTGTTCTGATAGCGATCAATATCCATTAAATCTAATGTTATTTCTTGGCCTGCCTAAAGATAATTGGGAAAAATATTATTTTGAATCATTACAAGACATAAAAAGTAATAAAAAAAGATTTATGGAGTGGACAAAAAATTAGCCAAATAAACCATTAACCCTCAATTAGAAGTTTTGAGTTTAAATATATCTATTGAGGTGCTAGAATAATTTTTATTTAGAAAATTTTGACACAAGTTACAGTTGGAGAGAACGAGGGAATTGAGTCAGCCCTTAGAAGATTTAAAAGACAAGTATCTAAGTCGGGCATCTTTGCAGATTTAAAAAGACTTAGACATCACGAAACGCCTATTGAAAAATATAAAAGAAAGTTGCAACAGAGAAGAAAAGCAAGAAGAAGATAGTCCGCTATATCACATAAATTTTTTGATTATTAGTTGATATTACAAATTTTTTTAGAAAGGTTTAAAAAAAAATTTTAACTACTTAAGCTTTTTAAGTTTTTTAACAAGATTTATTCCAACTCCTGACACAGCAAGAAGATCTTTTTCATCTGCAGCGATAACTGCCTTTGTTGTTTTAAATCCAGCCTCATACAAAGCTTTTGCGCTTTTTGCTCCAACACCTGGAAGTGTAGTCAAAGTTTCAATATTTTTCTTAGAATTTACCGCTTTGGTTTTTGTTTTTGTTTTTGTTTTTGTTTTTGTTTTTGCAGACTTTGCTCCTTTTTTTTCTTTCTTTAAGGGAGTTTCAGAAGTTACTGCACTTTTAAATAAAATTGATTTTAGTTTACTGAGAAATTTAGAAATCATTGCAATTTATAAGTAATAAAATTAGCTATTCAGTTTAATATTATCAAATTCCAGGGGAATTAATTACAAGATAAAAACTAACTGCATAGAAATAATTTATTTACAATTATATAAAGACACACATTTAATATTTATGCAAGCTTACGAGCCATTGCAAGGTATTCTAAATTATTTTAAAAACTAAAAAAAGTAAAAATGAATATTCAAAATTTAAATGTATTTATTAATAGTAGAGGTAAAATTTTTTTAGAGAACAGATCGTAAAAATGAAGCTTATTTTTATAAGTGGACCTTCCGGAAGCGGGAAAACAACTTTATCTAATCAAATAATAAAAAAAAATAAAAATGGTATTGTATTAAGTACAGACAATTACTATAAGACAGGGTTAATAAGTAAATTACTACCAAAATTTGTAGAAGGCTTTTTTGATAGAAGTATTAGTTTTAATAACAAACTATTCAAAAAAGATTTTGATTTTATTTATAAGAACGGAATTTCAATTTTTGATCGTTATTACAATTTCGAAAAGAAAACAATTCAAAATATCTTAAACGAAACAAAAAATATTAGTTTTTTAATTGTTGAAGGTATATTTGCTAAAGAATTCTCAAACACTTTAAATAATAATGATTATTTTTTTTTAGAAATAAAAACTAATAAAAATGAGTGCATGAAAAGAGTTGTCCAAAGAGATGTAAAAGAAAGGGGGAAGGATAAAAAACAAGCTGAGAATGATTTCTTAAAATCATGGAGCATTTATTATGAAAAATTCAAACCTAATAGCGTAAAAAATAATACAAATAAATTCATTATTGAAAAAAACACTGACATAGATAACATTATGAAAAAATTATTTAATTAAGTCTTTAATTTTTTTCTCTAATATTAAAGCACTCAAAATTGAGCCTTCAATTCTGCCAAATCCATCTCCTTCAAACCAGTCTCCGCAAAATCCAATTTTATATTTTCTACTAAATTGTAATGATAAAGGTACGGCAAGACCAGAAGGCTGTGAAGCTCTCCATTTCATAATAGATATTTTTTCATCAAAAGTTAATTTATGTACTATAGGATTTTCTTCAAAGAGTTGATTGAAATTTGTAATTATTTTTTGTTTAAAAACTTCTTCATCTTTTGCACTTATATAAGAATTAATTAACTCTGCGTTTTTTGAATGTACTACAATTCCTAATTTATTATTATCTTGCAGCTGAAAAATAATTCTTTCAAATCTATATTTTTTTTCTAAATTATTTTTTAAATAAAAATACCTTTGTTTTTTAGAGTAATAATCTTTATAACAATATTTTTTATTTGTATAAATTAAAAAGGTTAACCTGGGAATAAATGTTTGTTCTTCTAAGAAATTTAATAGTAAATCTATTTTTTTATCACTATTAATAGGAATTGCTTTTCTTAATGGAATTTGATTTACATTTAATATTTTTAAAGACCTCTTATGTAACAACAAATTAGTTGAACAAATTAGATATTTAGACTTGAATTTGTCGCCATTTTTTGATGTTAGTAACCATTCATTATCTTTAAACTGCATATCAACTATTAAAGTTTCAAAGAAAAAATCAATTTCCTCTTTTAAATTATTTGATTCAATTATCTTTTTCGATAATTCACTCATGGAATCTAAAGATAAATAATTAACCCCGTAAGAAAATTCAGATTTTTTTATGGTTTCTAAATTAGAATCTTCATTTAAAAAAAATATTTCTGAGTCATCAATTTTTATATATTTATTAACCAATAATTCATCAATAAATCTTTTTAATAGAAGATTTTTTTTACTGTTATATATATTAAAATTTGGAGAACCATGGTTTAGTTTCCATCCTTCATATTTTTTGCTTATTCTTGTACTTGATCTCCCTCCAAGTCCACGACCAATTTCTATTAATCCAACTTTTTTTGTAATATTATTTTTCAGATACTTCGAAGCAAAAACACACGCAGATATACCTCCACCTATTATTAATAAGTCATATGTAACATCACTTTTCATTGGTTTAATATTGACAGAAATTATCTTTCATTTTGTAAAAAACTATAAACAGAATCAAGCTTCTCTGATGATGAAAAATCAGATTCAATTACAGGTGTTATATTATTTTTTTTATAAAAACTAACTAAATCGTTTGTGAAATCAAAAAAATTCTCCAAGTCATATAAAAACTTTTCAGATATATATACCTCTTTCCAAGGACGAAATTTAAACCTTGCTATAAATAGTTTAGAAGGAATAAATAAACTTCCAAATATAGGTAATTTTTCTTCTTTTGCTACGTTTCTGAGATAAGTTACCTCATTCTGAAGAACTTTAATATCTGTACCGTATTGAACCCAAATTGAATTTATTAACCCAGTCGAAATTTTTTTTTCGAGCCTTTCTCTTTCTGTAGAAATATTATAATAT
>CACKJL010000015.1 GCA_902600395.1 uncultured Prochlorococcus sp.
CATTTAATGCCAAAAAGAATTTTAAAAGAAGCAACTCATATTGTTCTTATAAATTCTTTTAATAATTTTCTTCCTTTAAGTAACAAGAGAAACTTTATTTTGAGGTCTCTAAAAAGAATGGAAACAAAAATCATAAAAGATGAACCTAAGGATTTGTTGAAAGAATTTATATATAGATCATTTATGCCAAATCATATGAATAATAGTTTTAAAAATATCTTTTATAAAAGTCTAGAGAGTTTAAATAAAAATCTTCTTTTAAGTGATTTAAAACAACTTTACATCAATAGAGATTTTCCAGTATTTTTAAGAAAAGATTGCAAAATTATTTTTATAAAATCAGAAAATGATTTTATTCTTGACAACGAATCAAATAATAACTTTTTAGATTCCTTAAATAAAACACTTGATAGGAAGCCAATTTTAATTAAATTAGCTCAACAAGGTCATTGCTTGAATAATTTAAATTTATACAAGATCTTACTTAATGCACTCAATGATTGAAATGGATAGTAAAAAGTGGAATGAGAAAATAAAAAATAATTTTAATGATGCGGCATATCGGTATTTAGAGCATTCAAATATTCAGAAATTTTTTGCAAAAAAGATTGTTCAATTTATCAAAGAATTGAATCCCCAAAAAAAAGGTGAATGGATAGATTTAGGATCAGGACCAGGACTATTAGCAGATGAAATAGAAAAAATTTTTTCTTCCCAAAAAGTATCCAGAATTGATTTCAGCAAGAAAATGCTTCTTGAGAATAAATTATCTAGAAAAAAAATTTTATGGGATTTGAATAATGATTTACCTCCTGAAATAAATAACTGTTCTCTATTAGCATCTAACTTTTGCATACATTGGTTAAACAACCCAGAAAAGATAATAAAAAATTGGTTTAGCAAATTAACAACTGGAGGGTTTTTAATCATTTCATATCCAACAAAAGAATGTTTTCCTGAATGGAAAGATACTTGTAAAAAAATTGATATTGAATATAGTGGTCTCAATTTCCTTTGCTCTAAAGAAATATTAAAAGATTTTAAATCAACTGAAATACATTATTCAGAACAGTTTAATTATCTTGAAAATTTTGAAGATGTATATAAGCTTTTTAGAAGCATTAGAAATGTAGGAGCACAATCATCAAACTGTAAACGCAAAACAGTGAAAGAGTTAAAGGAAATTCAAAAGTTTTGGCCAAAGAATTATAATAAAACAGTGAACCTTTCATGGCAAATTGAGATTCAAATTATAAAGAAATTATGAATATTCACAATAATATTTTCAAATTAATAATTTGTGGAACAGATACTGATATTGGGAAAACTTTAATAAGCTCTTTTTTTGTTAAAGGATTAAATTCCTTTTATTGGAAGCCTATTCAAAGTGGTATTGAATCGCAAACTGATAGTCAAACTGTTGAAAAACTTGCACAAGTAAGTAAAGAGAAAATAATCAAAGAAGCTTATGTCTTTACAAAACCTCTATCTCCTCATTGGGCTGCTGAAATAGATCAAAAAACTATTAACTTTGACAAGTTGAGATTGCCAAAAGTGCAAGGCTCAATAATTGTGGAAACTGCAGGTGGATTAATGGTTCCAATAACACGCAATTTTTTGCAAATAGATCAAATAAAACAATGGAATCTTCCAGTAATACTTGTATGTAAGAGCTCACTTGGCACTCTTAACCATACCCTGCTTAGTATTGAGGCCTTAAAACGAAGAAATATTGAGATTTTAGGTTTAGTAGTCAATGGCGAAAAACACCTAGATAATCCAAAAACTCTAGTTGATTTTAGTGGTATTCCGATAATTGCTGAATTTCCTTACATCAAAAAAATGGACTCAAATAATTTAGATATACTATGGAAAGAACTAGACATCAAGTATAAGTTGATCTCACTATTAAACTCAAAAATAAGTTAGATGAAATCTTTGGATTCAAAAACTCCAAATCAAGATTGGCACCCAAATATTTGGCCACCTTTTACACAAATCAATAACAGCAAACCGCAAATAGAAGTAACTCATGGTAAAGATGCACTTCTATTTACTAAAGATCCTGAAAAAGAGCTAATAGATGCAATAAGTAGTTGGTGGGTAACTCTTCATGGTCATAGTAACGAATATATTGCGGATGCCATTTTCGATCAATCAAAAAAACTTGAACAAGTTATATTTGCTGATTTCTTACATCCACAGGCAAAAAAATTAGCGGAAAGACTTAGTGAATTAACAAAACTAGAAAGATTATTCTTTTCTGATAACGGTTCTACTGCAGTGGAAGTCGCTTTAAAAATTGCCTTCCAATCATGGCAAAATAGAGGAGAGACAAGAACTCAAATAGTAGCTTTTGATGGCGCCTATCATGGTGATACATTTGGAGCAATGGCTTTAGGTGAAAGAAATATTTTTAATGAGAATTTCGATAATCTTATGTTCCCAGTTAGAAGAGTCCCATGGCCTTCAACTTGGATGAACGATGAAGAAGTAGAAAATAAAGAAAATAAGGCGATCCAAAAATTAGAAACTCTACTTAAAACTCCCACAGTTGCAGTAATCCTTGAGCCACTTGTTCAAGGAGCAGGAGGGATGAATATGGTTAGGCCTCAGTTTATAAAAAAAGTTTCAGAAATTATAAAAGATAATAATTGTTTGTTAATTGCCGATGAAGTATTGACTGGGTTTGGAAGATGTGGAAGCCTTTTTGCTTTTCAAAAAGCAAAAATCATTCCTGATTTAATAAGTATTTCAAAAGGTTTAACTGGTGGATTTTTACCGATGGGAATAACTTTATGTAAAGAAAAAATTTTTCAATCCTTTATTGATGATTCCCCAAGAAAAACTTTTTGGCATGGACATAGTTTTACTGCTAATCCTTTAGGTTGTGCTGCAGCAAACGCTAGCCTTGATTTATTAGAAAAAGAACCACAAAAATACCTTTCATTTGAAGAAAAACATTTATCTCATCTAATTAAATTTAAAAACTTACCTTATATAAAGAAGGTAAGGGTATCTGGCACAATTGCTGCCTTCGATTTAGATATTGGGACCAAAAAAGGTTATTTCAATAATATTGGGAAAGAAATAAAGAGTCTTGCAATGGAGCAAGGTTTATTCATTAGGCCCCTCGGGAATGTTATATACCTCTTGCCGCCTCTCTGTATAACAGATGATCAATTGGGGAAAAGCTACTGGATAATAAGGCAAATCTTAGACAATCTTTAGATAAAAGTTTAAGGTCCCTGCAGTATTGCATTTTCCACATCTTCTCTATTAATGCAGTAGGAAAATAATCTTTTAGTTTCTTGTCCTTCACTTTCCCATATAACACTTAAATCTTCTTGTTCAAAAATAATAGTTGCATTCCAATTTGAAAGTAACAGATACCATTTAGATGGATTATTAATATCCTTCACAGCACCTAAATCTGTTAGCCACAATTCCAATGATTGCAGTGAATTTTGATTGATAGGTTTTTTAGAGGGATTCACAGACTTTTTTAAAAAATTATTTAATTAGCCAAAGCGGTATTGTCTCTAATTCTTTTCCAGTAAAAGAAGCAATAAAAATTGAACCAATTAAACTTATAGAAATGATGATAATTAAAAGAAACAACGAAAACAATTCTCCATTTGAAAAAGGTCTTCTATTTCCTATTAAATTTTGATTATTAGAATCGATTACTAAATTATTTAAAACGTTAGTATTATTTGAAATCCTAGATTTTTCTTTTAGTTTGTCATCATATATTTTTCTTAAATTACTATTATTTAAATGTTCATAAGCTTCAAGAACTTCTTGAAATTTACTTTTAGCAACGTCTATTTCTAATGAAGTTGTATCGGGATGTAACTCAATAGAAAGTTTACAAAATGCCTTTCTTAATTCATGATTGGATGCATTTTCATTTACACCTAAAATTTTGTAATAGGAAGTTTCCCCTTTCAAAATAATCTTTTATTAATATTGTAATTCTAATAAATTTTTACTAAATAGAATGTATTTAATGGATGGTTAAAATTCATATTTATAACGAAATGAAAAAACAAAACATTCCAGAAGAAATTCTTTCCTTAATAACTGAAGAAGAAATAAATTTATTCCAAGAGTTACAAATTAAAATTAAAGAATTAAATAATAAGACCAATCTCACAAGATTAACTGATGGTGATGATTATTGGGTATCTCAAGTTTTTGACAGCATTTGGCCATTCAAAGCTTTCACGAATATTAATTTTGATAATAAAAAATTTTTAGATATTGGATCAGGCTGTGGCTTCCCAGGTTTAGCATATGCAATAACTCATCCTAATTCTGAGATATACCTAATTGATTCTTTGAAAAAGAAAACAGATGCAATAAAAATTTTAGTTGAGCAGATCAATTTCAAAAACAATATTCATGTAATCAATGATCGTGTTGAGAATTTAGCCCACCAATCGTTAATGAGAAATAATTTTAATATTGCAACAACTAGAGCGGTTAGTAACCCATCAACAGTTTCAGAATATATACTACCAATGTTAAAAAAAGGAGGGTTTGGAGTTTTATATTGTGGCAAATGGACTAATAAAGAAAGCAAAAATCTAGATAAAACTTTAGAAATATTAGAAGGGAAAGTTAAAGAAAAAAAAGAGATACTATTACCAAGAAATAAAGGCACCCGAAATATTATTCTTATTCAACCAAAGAATTTTTGTCCTGAAATTTACCCAAGAAAAGTTGGCAAACCTGAAAAAAATCCATTATGAAATTATTTTCTTGATAATCTTTTAGCATTCTTATCTCCAAACTTTTCTTTTAAATTTCTCAATTTTTTTATAACTTTTTTTGGATTTATATGACCTTCTAATACTTTCAATAATTGACCTTCAGAAACATCTACATCTAGTAAATTCGCGTTGAATCCTGGAAACCAGTGACTTCCATTACCAAGCAATTGATATCTAGCTCTTGCATATCCTTCCATACCCAACCAATCAATTAAATTTGAAAGCCAAAGCAGAACAGGAATATTAATATTTCCCGGAGTATATTCCCAACTTGGTAAATTTCTATTCCAATTTTGATGCCACTCTAGACCTAAGGAATTAATTGATTCCTGCCTTAATTTGTTAATTATCTTAGGCACATACTTCTCAGATTCTGATAACAACGAGACAGCTTCTAAATGCAGAGCAAAATCTTTCTCTTTTGCAATACCGACACTCAAAGTATGGACATTTTGATTTCTTAAGCAAAAAAGATCATTAAAAACTATAGGATGAAGTGGTTTACAAAACTCCAACATTTTTCTTGAGGGAGTATGAAGATGTCCCCCTTTATCAGTGGGACTTATTATGAAAACCCCAAGATCATGCTTATTGGCTAAATTAATAACCTTTGTATTTTCCTGATTAATGAAATACCAGTGCAAATTTACATAATCAAATAAGTCTGTTGATATGGCCTTTTTAATAAGTGAAGATTTTCCATGGGTTGAAAATCCAATAGATCCAATTAAATTTTCTTTTTGAAAATTCCTCAAAATATCAATGCAACCTCCATCTCGAATAGCCTGATGTAAATGTTCAGCAGTATTGATACCATGTATTGCTAACAAATCAATTTTTTTAACTTTCAATTTTTCAATGCTAGATAATACATCTCGCTCAAAAATTTCCGGATCACTATTTGGTGGAATCTTTGTTTGGATTATATTTGGGATTTTCTTAGTATTCTTAAAACACATCCCTAATTGCACCTCAGAAGTTCCATAGTACTTGGCGGTTTCTACATGACTTAAGCCATATTGTGTTGCAAGATCTAATATATTTTCTACTTTTTTTTGTTCTTCGTATGAAACCTCAGAAAAATCTAATTGATCCCAACTTTTTTGAAATCTCATACCACCTAAAGATAAAACAGGAATCTTCAGATTGGTTCTACCAAATCTACGATATTGCATCTTTTTGATATTAGTGCTTATTCATTCTCGGTGGCTTTCCAAATGTTTGAAACATATCCCTATCGAGACTATTCTCTAAATCATCTAATTCTTCAAATTTGACCCAATGAATACAATCAACAGGGCATGTATCTATTGCTTCTTGTATGACATCAGAACTATCTCCATCTTGCCTAATAGCTCTACTTCTACCATGAAATTCATCAACAGTGAAAGTGTTCGAAGCGACGTGAACACAGTACTGACAACCAATACACTTTGCTTCATCAACCCATACAGCTTTTTCGGCTAACTGACCACCTAAAACGGGCTCATAGCCTGTAGTCTCAATATTTTCTTCAGTATTATGAAATGGATCTGTAAAATCCATGTCTAGACATTAGTTTTCCCACTTGGTTAAGACCAATTCAATAGAACCATCATTTTTATTTTTTTGCTCTACGATTTGATATCCATCTTCTTGCGTTTGAGAAATGATTGTTTGGTAAGCATACATTTGTGTAACTTTTGAGATAAATCTTTCTACTGGAATCTCAAATTTCCATAGATCAAGGTCAGTAACTAATTCGTATGCATTAGAATTGTTATTCCATTTAAATCCAACTTGGGTATCACCAGGTAAGTTCATACTTATATCAACTGGTGTGAATTGACCTTTATATCCTTTTACAAGCTTTTCTTCTTGATTAATACTATAGCCAAAATGACTTAAAGCCTTAGTTAAAGGCTCTACTTCTTTAAGCTGAGTTTTAATTGTACTAAAATGTGACATTAGATTCGTTATTTAATTGTGTTAGGTTTTCACTTTGATTAGAGATGAAAGCATCAGAAGTTTTATTTTTAACTGTTACTTCACCGAGAGCGTCTTCGAGATTTTTTGTAGCTTCATTGCATGAATTACCAGTAAATCCCTCAACAGTCTCTTCAACTCTTCCGTCTTGATGAATTTTGAATCTCAATGTTTTTTGAGGCATTAAATTCAAGTACTGAGTACTTTTACTTTATATAGAATAACGAAATTTTTTTGTTTCAGTTGGTACAAGTTAATTAATTTTAATTTTTATATTGAATATCTAATAAATAAACTCTTTCAGTCGTTTGCTTATCAAAAAAATTAAGAAATTTAGTTATAAAAACCTTGCATCCCCATTGAATCCAAGGCAGTTTTTGCTTCTTCCATAACAGAAGGTTCTTTATCGAAAAGAGCTATCTTGGTACATTCATCAACGAAACTTTCTTGAAATGTATTGTTTAATTTTTCGTACAATCTACACAATGACCAGATGCAATTACTTCTTACACCGGGTTCATTATCTATTTTTAAACTTATTAAAAGTTGTTCTGCTGCCAATTGAGCATTTTTCAAAGAAACATTGCCTATTTCAGCTAAAGAACTAGATGACCATAACCTTACTGCAGCTACATCTTTCTTCAAAGCATTTATTAATGGCTTCAAAACAATTTGATTATCATAATTAGCCAAGCTCCATGCAGTTGCTCTTCTGACATAAGCATTATCGTCAGTCTCCAAAAGACTGACAAGTTTCTCGACCGCGCTAGGACAGGGATTACGACCTAAAGCATATACCACACTCATTCTTTCAACAGGACAAGGTTGATCTAGTAATGGTAACAAAAAAGGAAAAGATCTTGAATCTCTATATTCACAAAATATTCTCAAGCCCTGTATTCTTTCTTCTCTGTTACCTTTTAGCATTTTCAATGCTTCATTACACTCTTGAGTTATGTTTAAACCTTTAGGAAAAGAATCTTCATCAATTTGTTCTAAAGGATCTATTTCGATTTCTAAGGCTAATTCCCTCGCTAAAACTTCTGGATCAACAGCGATATCCACTAAGCTTTCTTTATTAGGATCCTTATTTTTTGTCATTTGAAAACTAAAGATATTAATTTATGGGAGCAGGAGACATCATATCTCCTGGTAACCAAATTCTTGCACTAACTGCAAAGAAGGCAATCCCAAAAAGTGAGACAATAGCGAAAGGTAAAATTTTTGTCTTAATAAAACCCAAAGATTTAAGATTAATTAACACAATAATAACCTGTTTAAGAAACTTTTAAAAAATTTTTTATGGATAATATTATTTAATTTGTGCATTTTGTCTTAGCTGACCACATGCAGCATTTTTGTCTAGACCTCTACTTTTTCGCAAGCTAACAGCGATGCCATTATGAGAAAGTCTAGATTGAAATGATTGAAGATTTTTTAGAGAGGCTCTTTGAAATTCAACCTCATCGATTTGGTTGTATTGTATTAAATTGACATGGCATTGAAACCCCTTTAGCAAGTTACTTAATTCATTAGCATGTTCTATTTTGTCATTAACCCCATTTAGCATTAAGTATTCAAAACTTACCCTCCGACCAGTATCTTTTACGTACTGCTTACAGTCTTCAATTATATTTTCGATCTTGTAGTTTTTTGCACTTGGTATTATCATTTCTCTTATTTTTTGGTTTGAAGCATGTAAGCTTATTGCTAATGTAAATTGACAATTACCTAATATTTGGAAAGACTTTGCTGATAATTTATTTATCATTTTTGGAATAGCGACAGTGCTTACAGTTATCTTTCTCTGGCTAATTTGAAAATCCTCATTTATAGATCTAATTGACACGAGCAAGTCATCAATATTCAATAAGGGCTCACCCATACCCATGAAAACAATATTGGTCACTTTTCTATTCATTTCATTTTCGATAAATAAAATTTGATCTAAAATTTCACTTGCTTTTAAAGATCTCTTCAAACCTTCCTTGCCAGTTGCGCAAAATTTGCAATCCATTGGGCAACCAACCTGACTAGAGAGACAAGCGGTTAGTCTTTTTTCAGTTGGTATACCAACGCACTCAATATTTTCATTATCGTTTGTAGTCAGTAACAACTTTAGAGTGCCATCGTTAGCTAAATTTCTTTCCTGAATACTTAGCTCACTTACTTTGAAACCATCATCCTTTAACTTTTTCCTAAAATCTAAAGGTAAAACTTCTATTTGATCAATATTTTTCTTTTTATTTCTATAGTTATAAATCCAATTATAAATTTGGCGACCCCTAAAAGCAGCCTGGCCATAATCCAAAGCCACATTTTCTAAATCTTTAACACTACTACCAAGAAGACTTTTCAAATTTAGTAGTCTTTAACTAAACACTATTTTCACCATAACAGCAAACCATGTTTTAAAAAGAATTCTGTAAGAATAAGGGCAATAAAACCAATCATGGCCATTCTTCCATTAAGTCTTTCATTATAAAAATGGAATCCATAACGAGGTAATTTTCTTTTGGGTACAATATCTGGCTTAATCATCACTTACAAGTTAAAAAATCCATTCTAGTAACCAAAAATAATAATAGATAATATTTATTCATCAGACAAAAGGCCCTCCTCCTGTAATCCCTCCAATGCGGCAGGATCTGGTAATTGATCTTCAGAAAATTGATTTTCAGCATTAGGTCTTGCGAAAGCAGCAAAATTACTCGAAGAAGGATCTATTCCATGTCGGTTTCTTGTTGTCTCCAAATCTTCATCACTAGGATCATCAAGTATTGCAGTAGAGCTTACTGCAGGTGCTTGTGGCATATCAACAGTGTAATCTGGCCTTAAGTTCTGTGCTCTTCTGTATCCACCAGATTCTTCTGCAAGGATATCGGGATGAGGGCCAGCCTCGGAGGATAATTCTTCCACAAAACCACTAAAACCAGTACCTGCAGGTATTAATCTACCGATGATAACATTTTCTTTTAAACCTCTTAACCAATCAGATTTACCTTCAATTGCAGCCTCTGTTAGAACCCTTGTTGTTTCTTGGAACGATGCTGCTGAAATAAAGCTATCTGTATTAAGAGAAGCTTTAGTAATACCCAATAAAACAGGAGTAAATTCTGCGGGAGCTCCTCCTGTAACTGCCATTGCTTGGTTTGTGTCTTCCACTTGCCTTAACTCTATTAATTCACCAGGCAAAAGAGTAGTATCCCCCGCATCTTCTATTCGGACTTTACTTGTCATCTGTCTAACAATAACTTCAATATGCTTATCATCGATTGCTACACCCTGAGACTTATAAACATTTTGTACCTCACTAACCATACTTCTTTGTAGTTTTGATATAGATTCTCGAGCTGCATCTATCAGAGGTTTTTGATCTTTCAAATCATTGAAATAGCAATCTAATAGTTCATGCGGATTAATTGGACCATCAGTCAAAAATTCTCCACCGGTAACTTGTTGTCCATCACTAACCATTATATTTTTTCCAATTGATAGTTGATATTCATTAACCAAATCATCTTTTTCTATAACCGATAAAGAAACAGATTCTTCATCATTACCTTGTTTAATCTGAACAATGCCAGATTTTTTACATAGAATTGCAGAATCTCTGGGTCTCCTAGCTTCTAATAATTCTTCAATACGAGGCAATCCTTGTACGATATCTCCAGTTTTCTGCCTCTCAAAAACAAGTAAAGCTAAACCATCTCCCCTAAGAACTAAATCTCCGTCTTTAACATGTAATACTGAATCAGGAGAAACCATATAAGGCCTACCTAGTCTTAGGGTTACTGAATTATTAGAAATTTCTTCTATTTCTCCGCAGGAAGTTGATTTAACAGACTCACTAATTGGATCACCATCAACTACACGATCACCAACTTTAACTACTGCTTTATCACTTATTTTGATTTTAATTTTATCTTCTTCTCTTTCAACAATTAACCTTCTTATAGGCTCATCATCAACAACATTTGGCAAATGAACAACTCCCTTCTCTTTACAAAGAATTTGAGTAGTAGCTATTACATCTCCTGCTTTTACCTCTTGGTTATTCTTGACTTGCAGTTCTGTATGTGTTGAGCCATGACTAGAGTCGGATATAGTATCTCTTCTTACAAGAATAGACTCCAATATTACTAAATTTAGTCTATTAATCGATGCATCATTTTTATCTTTAATCGACTCTGCGTCAATAGTCATTTGAGGAGTAGCATCAAAGCTTTCAATGCTTAAATGTGTTCTAAGTAATTCAACTCCTTCAACTGATTTTATCAATTCACCATCTTTATAGGTAAGCCTTTGGATAGCTTTTAAACCTAAATGTGGTCCTTTTTCCTGCTTGACATGTGACAGTTGGGGTAATTCCGCTTGGTCAGGAATAGTAAATTCTTCAACAGTTCTTAATAACAAGCCTCGAGATTTATCTGTTTCTAATTTCTGAACAAATAGAATTTCTGTATTATCAACGCCATCTAAAATCTTTTCCCCCGGATTTACAAGATTTCCTTCTTCTGTAAATCTATTCAAAACTTCTTCATCATCACACTCATGAAAAGTTCCATTTCTTACAGTTATTTCACGAAGAATATCATTTTTTTGCGTAACAGTAACAATTCCCGATGTTTGACTAAAAATATCTTTTACTACTTCTGTTCCAGCTTCAATCCATTTCATATCTTCGATCATTAGAAGAGATATATCTTTATTGATTTCATGTGTCTCTTGAGGTATCCAAAGCAATGTTCCTCCTTGGTTCACTTCAAAACCATTTTTAGATGATCTTGCTTTTTTAACACTTAATCCCGGTGCATATTTCACAAGGCCGCCAGTTTTTGTACGGAACCTTTCATCTGTTAAATCTGCTATTACCTCCCCATTACTGATTTTACTTCCGGGTGAAATATTTAAACGATAAGAAGTACCATCACTAGATTCCAAGTTATATATTTGACCTGAGTGAGTTGATTCTTCAATTAATTTAAAATTAGTTAAAGACATTGAAGTAGTAACAATCTGAACTTCTCTAGAATCTCCAATTGATTCTCTTAATCTAACTTGTCCTCCAAACTCACTCGATTGACTTGCTTCTGCCAAAACAGTTCCTTCATCTACAGATTTCTCAGATGAGATAACCGGTCTTGCGTTAGGCGGCAAATTATAAACATCCCCAGCTAAAACCCACAATCTACCTAATCTTTGTGCTTTTAAGGTGATATTACCCTGTCTATCTGTTACCTCCTTTGGTTGAAGGACCTTGTCGAACCTAACTTGACCAGCTAAATCACAGATAACATCTTTCGTTGCTTTTTCAACACTCTTTTTCACTGCTCCAGCAGTAATCTGAGCAACAGTTATATCAGAATTAATTTCTGCACCATCATCTACAAATAAAAGCGATCCACTAGAAACTTCAATTTTTTGGGCTTTGCCAGAATTATTTCCTTGAGGAACTATTTTTAGTATAAAATCAACTTCGGCTTGTTTAGCTTCTACGCCGTGAGGAGTCCGATAACCTCTAACCTTTGCTTTTGAACTAAATTCAACTCTACCAGAAATTTTTGATCTTACTACCCCACTTTCAGCAGTTGAAACACCTCCAGTATGGAAAGTTCTCATTGTCAATTGAGTTCCTGGCTCGCCAATAGATTGAGCAGCAATAATTCCAACTGCCTCACCTAAATCAACCAAATGATTATGAGCCAAAGCCCATCCGTAACACCTCCTACAAACTGATCTATTAGCTTCACATGTTAATGGGGATCTTATTTTTACTTTTTCAATAGATACTTTCTCAATTTCTCTTGATAATGCAGCATCTATTGCAGTATTTTGAGGAACAACAAGGTTTTCTTCAGCATCCAAAATGTCCTCAGCGGAAAGCCTACCAAGAAGCCTTGCTCCAAATTTACCATCTTCAGCTTCAACCACGATTGATCGTTCTGTTCCACAATCTTCTTCTCTTACAATTACATCTTGAGCAACATCAACTAATCTACGAGTCAAGTAACCAGAATCCGCAGTTCTTAAGGCAGTATCAACCAATCCTTTCCTTGCTCCGTAAGAAGAAATCAC
Organism: uncultured Prochlorococcus sp.; assembly: GCA_902600395.1. Classification (GTDB taxonomy): domain Bacteria; phylum Cyanobacteriota; class Cyanobacteriia; order PCC-6307; family Cyanobiaceae; genus Prochlorococcus_A. The sequence goes on from CACKJL010000015.1 coordinate 12,822, forward strand.
ATATTCAGTAACAGTGAGCCCTTCTCTAAAATTAGTTCTTATTGGAAGGTCAATGATCTCTCCTTGAGGATTAGCCATCAATCCCCTCATACCAACAAGTTGTCTTACCTGAGACATATTACCCCTTGCTCCTGAGTTAGCCATCATCCAAACGGAATTTAGAGGATCATTTTGATTGAAATTATTCTTGACAGCATCTACCAATCTCTCGTTAGTTTCAGTCCAGGTATCAATAACTTTTGTGTGCCTTTCAACTTCGGTAATTTCACCAAGTCTATAGCATTCTTCGGTAGCAGATATTTGCTCTTCAGCTTGTCCTATTAAATCTTGTTTAGCTTCAGGAACTTTTAAGTCATCTACAGAGATAGAGACAGCAGCTTGGGTAGCATATTTAAATCCTAAGTCCTTTAGATTATCAGCCATTGCTGCAGTTATAGCAGTCCCATGAGTTTTATAAGCCCAGGAAACTAAATTTTTTAAAGCTTTCTTATCAACAACCTTATTCTTAAATGATGGCGGTGTTTTTGCGAGAGCGGGCATTGTAACTGGAATGTTCTTTTTTGAGTTTTTAGTAGTTTTACGAACTCTGGATGTTTTTTTAGGTTTAGATGATGTCATGATTTAAAATAAATAAATAATAGTTTTAAAAGATTACGTTTTAGATACAGAATCTATGATCGTATAGTTCATAACTACTCTCCCAACAGTTGTAAGAATAAACCTACTTATTAAATTATCATCAGGATCAAATCTGTCCCTTCTTAAATTCCAGATCTCTAATCTCGAGCCATCTTCTAGCTCTTGAGTTTTTTGTGGGCTACGCATTTCATCTTCATCTTCCACTTCACCATTAAATCTAACCCAAACCCATTCATGTAGGCTGAGTCTTTTATCTTCAAAAGCAAAAATAACATCTTCTAATGAAGCAAAAGTAGTCTTATTATCTCCGAAGTCTGGTTTTTGATAATTCGGTTGCAAAGCAGTTAGATAATAAGATCCCAAAACCATATCTTGTGATGGAGTCACTATTGGTTCCCCAGTAGCAGGAGAAAGTATATTATTACTGGCCAACATGAGCATGCGTGCTTCAGTTTGTGCCTCTAAAGCTAAAGGAACATGAACTGCCATTTGGTCTCCATCAAAGTCAGCATTGAATGCAGGGCAAACTAAAGGATGAAGTTGAATTGCTCTACCTCCGACTAATTTAGGTTCGAAAGCTTGAATTCCTAAACGATGCAAGGTAGGAGCTCTATTTAAAAGGATTGGATGGCCTTCAATAACTTCCTGAAGTACCTGCATAACTTCGTCATCAGCCTTTTGAATTAGTTTTTTTGCAGCTTTAATATTATTCACAATATTTTGTCTTATTAATCTATGAATTACAAAAGGTTGAAAGAGCTCTATCGCCATTTCCTTTGGGAGACCACACTGATGCATTTTTAATTTAGGACCCACAACTATTACAGATCTTCCTGAATAGTCAACACGCTTTCCAAGAAGATTCTGTCTAAATCTTCCTTGTTTTCCTTCAATTATGTCACTTAGGGACTTAAGAGCTCTATTATTAGCTCCAACAACAGTCCTTCCTCTCCTTCCATTATCTATAAGGGCATCAACAGCCTCTTGAAGCATTCTTTTTTCATTTCTTACTATAATTTCAGGAGCTAAAATTTCTTGAAGCCTAGCTAGTCTATTATTTCTATTTATAACTCTTCTATATAAGTCGTTTAAATCTGAAGTTGCAAATCTTCCACCATCAAGCTGGACCATAGGTCTAAGATCAGGAGGTATAACTGGGATTGCATCTAAAACCATCCATTCTGGTTTTGCATTAGTTGCAATGAAATTATCAATAACTCTTATCCTTTTTATAAGTTTTGCCCTCTTTTGTCCTTTGCTATTAGTAATTTCTTCTCTAAGCTCCTCAGCAACCTGATTTAAATCTAGGTCTTCAAGTAATTGCTTCAGTGCCTCAGCACCAATTCCAACAAAAGGTTCATTTTCAATAGTTGAATCTTCAGCATAAATTTCATCTTCAATTTCCAGCCACTCATCCTCAGTTAGTAATTGCTTATATTTGAGTTCTTTATGATCACCTGGATCTAAAACGACATAGCAATTAAAATACACTATTTGTTCTACATCCCTGAGCGGAATATCCAAAAGTATTGCAACGTAACTAGGAATTCCTTTCAAATACCAAACATGTGAAACTGGTGCAGCGAGTTTTATATAGCCCATCCTATGTCTTCTGACTCTACTTTCAGTTACTTCTACACCACATCTCTCACATACAATGCCGCGATGTCTCACCCTTTTGTACTTTCCACAATGGCATTCCCAATCTTTTGACGGCCCAAAAATCTTTTCACAAAACAGTCCATCCATTTCTGGTTTAAGTGTCCTGTAATTGATAGTTTCAGGTTTCGTAACTTCACCAACTACTTGTCCATTAGGCAATGTTCTCTGCCCCCAATCCATTATTCTTTGTGGAGAAGCTATTGAAATTTTGACGTAATCAAAGTGATTTTCAGTTCTTAAGTTGCTGTTTGTCATTTTTGGCGAATTTAAATTAAAAGGTTTTAATTGAATATTTAATCTTCCTCATATTCTGAGGTTCCGAGTGATTCGTAAGTCGGCCTTGATGGAGTGTTCCTTCTCGGATTTATATCTTGCATTAAATCAACCTCTTTCCCTTCATCTGTATAAACCCCTATATCCAAGCCTAGAGATTGTAATTCCCTCATAAGAACTTTAAATGACTCAGGAGTACCAGGCCTTGGAATAGGTTTACCTTTTACAATGGCATTAAGCGCTTCATTTCTTCCCTGCATATCATCAGATTTAACTGTTAACAATTCCTGAAGAGTATAAGCTGCTCCATAAGCCTCAAGAGCCCATACTTCCATTTCTCCCAGCCTTTGTCCACCCTGTTGAGCTTTACCACCCAATGGTTGCTGTGTAACCAAAGAATAAGGACCAGTAGATCTAGCATGAATTTTATCATCCACCAAATGGACTAATTTGAGAAAGTGAGAGTATCCGACAGCAACTGGCTGGTCGAAGGGTTCCCCTGTTCTACCATCTTTAAGTAATAACTTTCCAGGATCTTCAGGATTATAAACCCATGCTTTACCTGGCTGTTTTGAAGCTTCCTCTAAAAATGCTTGAACAGTTTGATGGGATTTTTCAGGTCCATACATTTCATCAAATGGAACAACTTTAACCCGGCAATTTAAGTTTGAGGCTGCCCAGCCCATTAATAATTCAAAAACTTGACCAACATTCATCCTACTTGGAACTCCTAAAGGATTCAAAACTATGTCTACAGGCGTTCCATCAGGTAAATAAGGCATATCTTCTCTTGGTAAGATTCTACTAATAATTCCTTTATTTCCATGCCTCCCGGCCATTTTGTCACCTACCTGAATTTTCCTTCTCTGAGCCACATAAACTCTAACAACCATGTTGGCACCTGGAGGTAATTCATCACCTTGCTCTCTGGTATAAATACGAACATCTAAAACTCTTCCCTTTTCAGTTTTAGGTACCCTGAGGGAATTATCTCTCACATCTCGAGCCTTTTCACCGAAAATAGCTCTTAACAGTTTTTCTTCAGGGGGTTGATCTGATTCCCCTTTAGGAGTCACTTTCCCTACAAGAATATCTCCACTCTCGACAAAAGCTCCAATCCTAATAATTCCCATCTCATCAAGATTATTCAAGCTCTCTTCCGAGATATTGGGAATCTCTCTTGTTATTTCTTCAGGTCCTAGCTTCGTTTGTCTTGCTTCAATTTCATATTTTTCAATATGTACTGAAGTATATAAATCATCAGTGACCATTCTCTCGCTCACAAGTATTGCATCTTCGTAGTTGTATCCCTCCCATGGCATGTAAGCAATTAAAACATTTTGGCCAAGTGCTATTTCCCCTCCTTCACATGCGGATCCATCTGCTAAAACTTGTCCAGATATAACTTGATCTCCAATTTTCACTATAGGTCTCTGGTTGAGGCAAGTATCTTGATTTGATCTTTGATATTTCTGAAGATAGTGAAAATGTTCATTACCATGCTCATCTTTAACGACAATCTCATTAGCGTCTACGTAAGATACAGTTCCGTTAACTTTTGTTATGGGAACCATCCCAGAATCTCTAGCAACTTGTGATTCTAAACCTGTACCAACTAAAGGTCGTTCTGGCCTGAGCAATGGAACTGCTTGGCGTTGCATATTTGATCCCATGAGAGCTCTATTAGCATCATCATGTTCCAAGAAAGGAATAAGTGAAGTAGCAACTGAAATTACCTGAACCGGAGAAAGCTGAACGTAATCAACTTGATGAGGAGGAACTTTTTCAAAATCTTGTCTATATCTTACTGGTATTAACTTTGCAATTATATTACCGTCCTTGTCAGTGGCAACGTCTCCTGGAGCTACCCTACACTCATCTTCTAAATCAGCAGAAAGATAAACAGGATTACCATCTTTATTTACTTTTCCGTTTTTAACTTCCCAAAAAGGTGTTTCTATAAAACCATACTCATTAACTCTTGCATGAGTAGCTAATGAATTTATAAGTCCCGCATTAGGACCTTCAGGAGTCTCGATAGGGCATAATCTTCCATAATGTGAAGGGTGTATATCTCTTACGGCAAAGCCTGCCCTTTCTCGAGTTAAACCTCCTGGACCTAATGCTGAGATTCTTCTCTTGTGTGTCAATTCAGCCAGGGGATTAGTTTGATCCATGAACTGACTTAATTGACTGGAGCCAAAAAATTCCTTAATTGCAGCAACAAGAGGTTTGGGGTTTACTAATTGAGCGGGAGTTAGAGAATCTGTTTCTCCTACAGTCATTCTTTCTTTGATAATCCTCTCTAAACGATTAAGTCCTACCCTTACTTGATTTTGAAGAAGTTCTCCTACAGATCTAACCCTTCGATTACCAAGGTGGTCAATATCATCCAAACTAGCGCCGCCAACATCCAATTCTAGATTAATTAGATAGTCAATAGTAGAGAGAACATCTTCATGGGTAAGTGTTCTCACATCATCTGGGATGGTAAGTCTCAATTTTTTATTAATTTTATATCTACCAACTCGGCCTAAATCATATCTTTTGGGGTCAAAAAATCTACTGTGTAATAGCTGTTGTCCGCCAGAAACGGAGGGTGGTTCACCAGGACGTAGCTTCTTGTATAGCTCAAGTAATGCCTGATCTTCTGAATTTATACCCTCATCATTAGCTGAATCAATTGAGTTTTGATAAAACTCAGGATGCCTGAGTTTATCCACAACATCATTATCTGAAAGACCCATCGCCCTCATAAGAACATGAGCATTAATTTTTCTAGTTTTATCGACTCTCACATAAAGTAAATTATTTTTATCAGTCTCGAATTTTAACCATGCTCCTCTATTAGGGATAACGCTGGCATTATAAGTTCTTCGACCATTTTTATCCAATTCATCTTTGAAATATACTCCAGGACTTCGAACAATTTGATTAACAATAACTCTTTCGGCACCATTGATAATGAAAGTTCCTCTTTCAGTCATTAATGGTAATTCGCCAATAAATACTTCTTGTTCTTTAATTTCCCCTGTCTCTTTATTAATTAGTCTGCAAGTTACATACATCTGGGATGCAAATGTGGCATCTCTTCTTTTGGCTTCCTCAACATCATGTCTAGGTCTTTTTAACCTGTATTCTTCTCCGATAAAATGTAATTCTAATTTACCTGTGTAATCAGAAATGGGAGAAAAATTTTGTAGTTCTTCTATTAAACCCTTTTCCAAAAACCATTTAAAGCTTGCTCTTTGTACTTCAACTAAATCTGGTAGATAAGTAGCTGTTTTTGCTACCTGTAAAGCGCTACTGCTCATCCAAGAAAACCTGCGATTTTGTGAGATTTACTATTTACTTTTAATCTACTTAATAATTGGTTGTTTAACTTTTCACTTAAACAAGTGATCAACTGTTAAATCTCGATTTCAACAAAAAACTATCAAAAAAAAAGAATTAAATTTGGTTTAATGCTGTTAAAATCATTAACTTAGAAAGTTAAAATCAAAAAATTAAGAAAAATTTCCAGTAATTCCTAATACTAACAGCTGCTACGTCAACTTAACAAGTCAAATTTAAACAAATCTTCAGCATTCTTAGATGACTCTTTAGCAATTGTAATTAATTCAGTGGATCTTAAATCTGCCATAAAATTGGCAACATTTTCAACAAATGCAGGTTCATTTCTTTTACCCCTATGAGGGACAGGAGCTAAAAATGGTGAGTCTGTTTCAATTAAGTATTTATCATTTGGAACTATTTTGGCACACTCATGAATTTCATATGCTTTTGGGAAAGTTACAATTCCACTAAAACTAATGTAAAATCCAAGATCCAAGAATTGCTTCATTTCTTTAGGGGTTCCTGTCCAACAATGAAGTACCCCATCAGGACATTTTCCTTTTTTAGAGAGATCACTACATATCTCAATCATTTCATTTGCAGCATCTCTGCAATGGATAATTACAGGCAATTTAAGTTCATAAGCTAATTCCATTTGTGGA
>CACKJL010000016.1 GCA_902600395.1 uncultured Prochlorococcus sp.
CAAACCTAAAAAAGGAATTTTATTTTCTCTTGCGAATTTTATAGCCGAAATTTTTCCATTGACTCCCCTATTGCCAAATCCCCCGGGTACGACAATTGCATGAACTTCATTTAAGTAAGTTTCTGCTGAATTTTTTTCTATCATTTCAGCACTTACCCAATGTAAATCTAATAAAGCCTTTTGTTCAATGCATGCATGTCTTAAAGCTTCAACAACGGATAAATATGCATCTCCAAGTTCAATATATTTGCCTACAAGGGCAACTTTTATTGGATCTCCAGGATTTCTTAGGTTGTGTATTAGTTGCTCCCAATTTTTCAAATCACATTTTTTATCTTCAAGGTCTAAATACTTCAGGGTTTCTTTGCATAAACCTTCTTTTTTTAAAGAAAGAGGTACAGAATAAATACTATCTGCGTCTAAAGCTTCAATTACAGAGTTGATACTTACACCGCAAAAACCACTCAGCTTTTTTTTAAGAGCTTCATTGATAGATTTATCACTTCGGCAAACAAGTAAATCTGGCTGAATTCCAATTGATCTTAATTCTTTCACTGAATGTTGTGTTGGTTTAGTTTTTATTTCGCCAGAGGTTTTGATGTAAGGAAGTAATGTTACGTGTATGTATGCAACATCATTCCTATTGACATCATTTTTGAATTCTCTTATTGCCTCTAAAAAAGGAAGAGATTCAATATCACCAACTGTTCCACCAATTTCAGTAATAATAATATCTGCATTACTGTTGGCGGCTACTCTATGAATTCTTTCTCTTATTTCTCCCGTTATGTGAGGTATTACTTGCACAGTTCCACCGTCATAACTACCTCTTCTTTCTTTATTAATAACTGCTTGATAGATAGATCCCGTTGTTACACTATTCAACCTAGTCATTGCTGTATCAGTAAATCTTTCGTAGTGACCTAAATCTAGATCGGTTTCAGCCCCATCTTCGGTTACAAATACTTCTCCATGTTGAAAAGGGCTCATTGTGCCTGGATCAACATTTAGATATGGATCTAGTTTTAATATTGAAACACTATATCCTCTAGACTTTAATAACCTACCTAGGCTTGCAGCTACAATTCCTTTGCCAATGCTAGAAACTACTCCTCCGGTGACAAAAACAAATTTTGACATTAAATATTTTTAATTAAGCACTGCCTCCTTATATTTTATTTAAACAAAAAACTTTTAGAACATCCATATATATCCTTATTCATCAATTGTTATTTCAATATTTAATTCTTTTAATTGTGATTCTGAGACATTTGAAGGCGCATTTGTGAGAAGACATTTTGCTTGTTGATTTTTTGGAAACGCAATTGTTTCTCTTATTGAATCTGCACCTATGATCAGCATGGTAATACGATCTAATCCAAACGCTATTCCACCATGAGGAGGAGCACCCATTTCTAAGGCTTCTATTAAAAATCCAAATTTTTCATTAATCTCTTTAGCAGTAAGTCCTACCGTTTTCAAAACCTCTCTTTGCAAGTTTGCTTCATGAATACGTAAAGAGCCACCTCCTAATTCCAGGCCATTAAGAACTAAGTCATAAGCATTTGCTGTAGAGTCCTCGATTTCTTTTTGCAAGTTTTCAGGATCTTTAGATTTTATATTTTTTGGAGAACAAAAAGGATGATGTAAAGCTTCATATCTATTTTCCTCTTCATTTCTCTCAAACATCGGGAAATCAGTTACCCATAAGAAATTCCATTTACTTTTATCTATGAGATTTAAGTCTTTTGCGATGTATTGTCTCACTCTATCTAATGACTGGTTGACAATTTGTTTATCTCCAGCACCCAAGAGAATTAAGTCTCCATCTTGCGCTTCGGTGATTCTCAAAATATCAGCTATATGCTCTTCATTTAGATTATTTTTAATTGCCCCAATAGTCTCAAGCTCATCTCCTTTGACCCTTATAAAGGCCAAACCACCAGCTCCTGCATCTTGAGCTACTTGGAAGATATCACCTCCGGGTTTAATTCTTACGTTGCTAATACTTAAATTACCTCCTTTGACTGTTATGGCTTTTATAGAACCTCCAGACTTAATTGCCTTGGTGAAAATATTAAAGCCAATATTACCTAATACTTCTCCTAAATCTTTTAATAACATTTGATATCTTGTATCTGGTCTATCAGTGCCGTAATTATCCATTGCTGCTTGCCATGACATTCTTGGAAAAGCATTATCAAAATCAATATTTAATACTTCTTTCCATATTTTTTTTATAAGACTTTCATTAAAAGAGATTATTTCTTCTTCACTAACAAAGCTCATTTCAATATCTAATTGCGTAAACTCTGGCTGTCTATCTGCCCTTAAGTCTTCATCACGGAAACATTTTGCGATTTGATAATACTTATCTAAGCCTCCCACCATTAAAAGTTGTTTAAATAGTTGTGGGGATTGAGGTAGAGCAAAAAATTCTCCATTCGAAAGACGAGCAGGAACAAGAAAATCGCGAGCGCCTTCTGGAGTTGATTTTGTAAGTAATGGAGTCTCTACTTCTGTAAATCCAAAATTATCAAGAAATTCTCTAGCAACTTTAATAATTTTATGTCTTGTTTTTAAATTTTCTAGTAATTTGCCTCTTCTTAAATCAAGGTATCTATATTTTAATCTGAGTTCCTCTTTTGTATTTTCATAATCATGAATAGATACTGGAAAAGGTAGGTTTTTTTTAATTTGGTTGAGAATTTGCAAATCTTTAACTTTAAGCTCTAACTCTCCAGTACTTAAATTTTTATTTATTGAATCTTTTGGCCTTTCGTTAATAATTCCGCTAACCATTATTACTGTTTCATTTCTTAGAGTTTCTGCCTGTTTAAATAGATCTGCACCATCATCGGGGTTAATTGTTATTTGTAGGAATCCACTATGGTCTCTTAAATCAATAAAAATTACACCACCATGATCTCTTCTTCTATCTACCCATCCGCATAAATTAACTAATTTACCAATATCTGTATTATTGAGTTCTTCGCAAATTTTGTTTCTCATCTAAGTATGATTTATTTATCAATAACTTATAATAATTCTTTAAGGGTAAATTTAGTTAATAATTTCTTTTATAAAACGCTCTTTTTGTTATAACCCCTTTGAATTTTTTGCCTCTTATTAATATTTGAACTTCATTATTTATTAAGGCATGCGAAGTATTGATGTATGCAAAAGCTATAGCTTGTTGTTTAGTTGGAGACCAACTGCCGCTTGTTATACTCCCAATATTTTCTTCACCTTTAAAAACTGAGCAACCTTTTCTTCCTATTGCTTTACCCTCTATAGAGAGACCAACTAACTTTTTTTGAATACCAAATCTTGACTGTTCTTCAAGAAATCTTCTTCCAAAGAATTCGTGATTATTTTCTAGATGTACTAGCCAGCCTAACCCTGCTTCATATGGAGAAGTTTCTTCATTTATGTCTTGACCATAAAGATGCATGCCTGCTTCAAGTCTAAGAGTATCTCTAGCTCCTAAACCACAAGGTGCAACATTTTTGGAAATTAAGAAATCCCATAAATTAATTGCTGCTTTTTTAGATAAAAGTATTTCTAGACCATTTTCCCCTGTGTATCCTGTCTTTGAAAAGAAAATTTTTTCTTTAGGCGAAATATGTTCAAAAATTTTATATTCGCATCCAAAGTTAGGGATATGTGAGATCGAAGATTCAATCCATTCTTCAAATAAATCGAATGAGTTTTTTCCCTGTAGTGCTAAAAGTACTTTGTCTTGTTTAAAGTTTGTTATCGAAATTTCATATTTATTTAAATTATTTTTTATCCACTGAAAATCTTCTTCATATCTACTTGCATTAACTATTAATAATAATTCTGATATGTTATTTTCTTGTATACCAAGTTCATAAATTATTAAGTCATCTATTATTCCTCCTTTATCATTGAGCATTACTGTATAAAGCCCTTGACCTTCAGAAAAAGAATATAAATTAGTAGGAAAAAGTTTTTGAATATAATCCTTTGGATTGATTCCCTTAATAGAAATCACTCCCATGTGAGATATATCAAATAATCCTGCTGATGATCTAACTGATTCATGCTCTTTAATTAATCCTGAAAATGATATGGGCATTTCCCAACCTGCAAAATCCACTAATTTTGCATTGGCTTCAACATATTTTGAATAAAGAGGACTTTTTTGCAAATCCATGAAATATTTAGTTTGTATTTAGTATTTTTACACTGTAGTTTAGAAATTTTTTATTGCATATTTTATAATGACAAAATTAAGCTTCTAAGTACTTTGGCTGCAACTATGCTACTTACTCCGCTTTTATCAATTTCTGGAGATAATTCCACAATATCTGAAGCCACAATTCTAAAGTCTTTTAAAGTTTTTATTATTTCTTCAAAATCATTCCAAAAAAATCCTCCCGGTTCTGGAGTGCCCGTCCCTGCTAATAAACTGGGATCAAACCAATCTAAATCTATTGTTAAATAGATTGGAGACTTAGCGAATGGTAGAAGAGCTTGTTTTAACTCATGTGCATGTCCGCCTGGACAAAAGTTAACTAATTGGTTGTTGTCATGCATAATTTCAAATTCTTCCTTAGTCCCACTTCTAATTCCTACTTGTAAAATTTTCTTTTCAGGTAGCACTTCTAAGCATCTTTTCATAGTACAAGCATGACTATGTTCATTTCCTATATATGATTCTCTTAAATCTGCATGAGCATCAAGTTGAACCAATATCAAATCTGGATATTTTTTTACTAATGCTTCAATAGCACCTCTTGTAATAGAGTGTTCGCCTCCAAGCATAATAGGACTAAGACGTTTATTAATTAAATAATTTGTTGCTGATTTAACCGATTCAATAACGGACTTTGAGTCATATTTATCAATTAGTATTGATCCAAAATCAACATAAATAATATCCTCTAAGTCTTTTTTTATTTTTGGACAATATGTTTCTAAACAAGAACTGACTTGTCTTATTGCTTCTGGACCAAATCTTGCTCCTGGTTTAAACGAACATGTCCCGTCATAATTAACTCCAAATATACCAATTGAGCAATTCTCGGGACTTCTTTTTGCTCCCATATAAATTGCATTTTCGTTATCAAATAAATTTTTTGTCATCTTATTAATCTAGTTCTTTTACAATTTTATTTGGCATCATTTTGAATGCTGCATTTTGAAAATTTAAATTCCAAATTTCACATCCTTTTTCTATTTTCAGGACTTCATCACAATTTTGCTTTGATAAATTTAGATCTTCTGAAGAAGCGAATGTCCAACTCCAAATCCCGCTTGGATATATAGGCACAAAGGAATACATAGTTTCAGAAACTTTAAATATATTTTTTAGGGTTTTCAAAATATTTATGTGAATATTTTTGAAGGATTCAGGAGATTCGCTTTGTGTTGCTAATATCCCCTTTGGTGTAAGTATTCTTTTACATTCTTTATAAAAAGAATCTGAAAATAATAAATTTGAAAATTCTGAGGGATCTGAACAATCTATAAAAATAACGTCGTAAAAATTATCTCTTGTTTTTTTTACCCATTTAAAACCATCATCAACATGTATTTCTAATCTTTTGTCATTCCATGCTTCGCCTCCAATTTCTTTTAAAAATTTTTTAGATATTTTGATTACCTCCTCGTCAATTTCTACTAGATCAATTTTCGATATTTGAGTATATTTAACGCATTCTCTTGCTGTACCGCCGTCTCCTCCACCAATAATTAGTACATTAGATTTTTCGTCAATGCTACTTAATGCTGGATGCACAAGACACTCATGATAATATTTCTCGTCTTTTAGTGATGTCATCCAACAACCATCAAGCATTAAAGCTCTGCCATAGTATTCATTTTCAATAACAATAATTTCTTGATATTGTGATTTTTGTTTAATTAAAACATCTCCATTTAGACCGAATCTTGAGCCTTTATGATATTCATCTATCCATGTTGAAATATTAGTCATTTGCTTTTTAAGAATTTTTTCTTTTAAGTTTTCGCTTGGCTATTTGCCAAAGCCGTTGAAAGTCTTTAGGAGTTTGTTTTTTTATATTATCGCCTGCATGATGTTCAATGATTGAAAATCTTTCTAAAAATTTTTTATTAGTTTTTTGTAGAGCTGATTCAGGATTTATTTTTAAAAAGTTTGAGAGATTCAGAAGGGTAAAGTAAATATCCCCAAATTCATTTTTTATTTCTGAATCATTATTGCTTTTAATTGCTTCCTTTAATTCATTAATCTCTTCTTCTAACTTTTCAAAAATCTGGTCGGTACTCTCCCATTTAAAACCATATTCTTTAACAACATTTGTGATTTTATCTGTTCCAACCATTGTTGGTAAATTTTTGATCTTCATATTTAAATTTTTACTAATTGATGATTCCTTATGAGGTGTTTCTTTTTCTGAATTTTTAATATTTTCCCAAATCTTTTGCGATTGTTCTAGAGATACTTTTTCTTTTTTTTTAAAAATATATGGATGTCTATTAATAATTTTCTTGTTTAGATTTTTTATAACATCATTTAGTTCAAATTCTTTTTTTTCGTAACCAATTTCAGCATGAAGCATTACTTGTAATAAAATATCTCCTAACTCTTCACATATGTTATCCGCCTTTTTTTCATATATCGCATCTACAAATTCATTACTTTCTTCATGTAAAAATGGGATCAACGATTTATGAGACTGTATTTTCTGCCAAGGGCATCCCCAAGTTTTATCTTTTAATGATTTGATATTGTATATTAAAATTTTAAAGTTTTCTAAAGTCTCGAAATCGGAATTTTTTTGTAAGTTATATCTATCGTTTGAGGACATAGGATATATTTTATTAATTTAATTTTGCCTCAATCATGAAATATTTAAATACTTAGTATAAATATTTCAACTTCATCTATTAGAATGATTTATTATAAGGGCGATTAGCTCAGCGGTAGAGCGCCTGCCTTACAAGCAGGATGTCCCTGGTTCGAACCCTGGATCGCCCATTTATTTTTTTTCTAATGACTGAGATCGTCAATCTTTCAATCAGTCAAAGCGCTGCTTCAGAACTATCTAGGCAAGCTTCTTTTGGAGGTTCTCCAGGAGAAATGTCGATTGATTTGGTAGAGGATAAAAATTGTTCCGAAGGATGGATGCATATTAAATTAAGGCCGGGTACACATAATGGATCCCCTATTTCAAGAACTGAAGGAGTAACTTTATACGCGGATGTAAAAAAGTTTAATTTACTTAAAGATTTAAAATTAGATTATTACGGTGATTTAAGCGGTGGAGGATTTCTTATTTCAACACCAAAAAATGCTAAACGTTGTTCTTGCGGTTCTGGCTTCAAACTTTTGTAGAATGTATGTTTCTTTTTTTGCAAACTAATATTATTTTCATTAATTGGCTGCTCTCAAGATAAAATAAACAAAAAGTTTATTGAAATAAAATTTGGACATGAAAGAGATGAATGATCAATTATCTTTAGAGAATTATTCACCTTTTGAAGTAGAGAAAAAGTGGCAAGAAAAATGGGAAAGTCTAAAGGCGTTTAGTCCTAACCCTGAGGATGATGGTGAGCCTTTTTGTATTGTTATTCCGCCACCAAATGTAACTGGATCTTTGCATATGGGGCATGCATTTAATACGGCTTTGATAGATGTTGTAGTACGTTTTCAAAGACTTTTAGGTAAGAATGTTTTGTGCTTACCAGGAACTGATCATGCTTCAATAGCTGTTCAAACTATTCTTGAAAAACAATTAAAAAGTGAAGGCAAAACAAGCGAGGATATTGGAAGAGATGAATTTCTTAAAAGAGCATGGAGATGGAAAGAACAAAGTGGTGGAAGAATAGTTTCTCAATTAAAAAGGATAGGATATTCAGTTGACTGGACTAGAGAAAGATTTACTCTAGATCAAAAATTAAATGAAGCAGTTATTGAGGCTTTTAATATTCTCTATAAAAAGAATTTAATTTATAGAGGCGAATATTTAGTTAATTGGTGCCCTGAATCTCAATCTGCCGTAAGTGATCTTGAAGTTGAAATGCAAGAAGTAAATGGTCATTTATGGCATTTTAAATACCCCTTAATTTCTGAAAGTGGTGAACAGTTAGATAAGTACTTAGAAGTTGCAACAACAAGACCAGAAACTCTTTTGGGCGATACTGCTGTGGCAGTTAATCCTGATGATGATAGATATAAAGAATTGATTGGTGTCAAAGTAAAAGTACCTTTCGTTGATAGAGAAATACCTATTATCGCTGATTCACATGTTGATAAAGAGTTTGGTACTGGTTGTGTAAAGGTTACTCCAGCCCATGATCCAAATGATTTTGCAATAGGAAAAAGGCATAATTTAAAACAGATTAATGTAATGAACAAAGATGGAACTTTAAATATTAATGCAGGTATTTTTCAAAATTTAGATAGATATGAGGCTAGAAAGAAAATTATCAAAGAATTGGATAATTTAGGCCTTTTGACAAAGATAGAGGATTATAAACATACTGTTCCTTTTTCTGATAGAGGTAAGGTTCCAATTGAACCTTTATTGTCAACACAATGGTTTTTGAAAATGGATGATATATCACAAGGATGTCTTAATGAAATTGGTTCTAAAAAACCATCGTTTATCCCTCCACGCTGGGAGAAAGTTTATAAGGATTGGTTGGAGAATATTAATGATTGGTGTATCAGTCGTCAATTATGGTGGGGACACCAAATACCAGCATGGTACGTTTTAGATGAATCTCAAGACTCAATAGAACAAAATACTCCATATATCGTTGCAAGAAATGAACAAGATGCCTTATTTGAAGCTAATAAAAAATTTGGATTAAATATTAAATTGGTTCGTGATAAGGATGTTTTGGATACATGGTTTTCAAGTGGTTTATGGCCTTTTTCAACCCTTGGTTGGCCAAATACAAATGATCCGGATTTTAAAAAATGGTATCCAAATAATGTTCTTGTTACTGGTTTCGATATTATTTTCTTCTGGGTGGCAAGAATGACAATGATGGGGAATACCTTTACAAATAATATTCCTTTTAAGGATGTCTATATTCATGGTCTAGTTCGAGATGAAAATAATAAAAAGATGAGTAAAAGTTCAGGTAATGGTATTGATCCAATACTATTAATTGATAAATATGGTTCTGATGCTCTACGATTTGCTTTAATTCGAGAAGTTGCAGGCGCTGGACAAGATATCCGGCTTGATTTTGATAGGAAAAAAGATACGTCTTCAACTGTTGAAGCTTCAAGAAATTTTGCGAATAAATTATGGAATGCAACTAAATTTGTGTTAATTAATAAAACTTCTAATAATAATTATTCGCTTAATGAGAGTGATGAAACTTCTTTAGAGTTATGTGATAAGTGGATTTTATCGAAATTGAATCAAGTAAATATAAAAGTCGCTGCTTTGTTGAAAGAATATAAATTGGGAGAATCTGCGAAACTTTTATATGAATTTACGTGGAATGATTATTGTGACTGGTATGTAGAATTTGCTAAACAAAGGTTTAATAATAAAGAGACTAATAATAGACAAATATCTGAAAAGGTTTTAATCAAAGTGCTCAATGATATTTTGGTGATGATTCATCCTTTTATGCCGCACATTACTGAAGAACTTTGGCATGTACTTCAACTTAAATCAGATAAAGAATTATTATCTCTTCAAAAATGGCCAACCCAAGAAAATAAATTTGTTGATAATAAGCTTGATAATTCCTTTCAACAACTCTTTGAAATTATTAGATTGATTAGAAATTTGAGAGCTGAATTAGGCCTCAAGCCATCAGAAAAAGTTCCTGTTTACTTGATTTCAGATAATGATGAATTGATTGATTTTCTAAAAATTTTAGTTGATGATATTCAAACCTTAACTAAATCTTCTGAAGTATTTATTTTTAAATCTAATGCTGTTGATAAAAAAGAGTTTGCTAAATCTTTTTCTGGGATAATTAGTGATTTAGAGGTTTACTTACCTTTTCAGGATTTTGTAAATATAGATGCATTAAAGGAAAGGTTAAACAAGGATTTAAAAAAGGTGACTATTGAGTTAGATAATTTAAATAAGAGATTATCTAATAAAAATTTCGTGGATAAGGCTCCAAAAGATATTGTTGATGAATGCAGATTTAAATTAAATGAGGGTTCGGTACAAATGGAGAGAATTACAAAAAAACTTGAACTTTTGAATTGAGAATGAATATATTTCTTGAAAATATTTATAGTTTATCTTTTTTTTTTAATACTGGAATTGGGATATTTTCGTTTGTTTGCATTTATATTTTAATTGTTTTATTAATACTCCCAGCTTCTTGGTTATCTTTATTATCAGGTTTTTTATATGGCTCATATTTAGGATCAATTATCGTTTTTTTCTCCGCTTCCTTAGGAGCATCAGTTGCTTTTTTTGTATCAAAAAGTTTTTTTGCAAAAAAGCTAAAAAATCTTTTTAGTCGTTATCCAAAATTAAGTGTTATGGAAAAAGTAGTAGAAAAAGGCGGACTTAAATTAATTTTTTTAGCAAGATTATCTCCGATATTTCCCTTCAGTATTCTTAATTATTTTTATGGTTTGAATAATGTTAAATTTAGAGATTTCGCTATTGGTCTTCTTGGAATAATTCCAGGAACTTTTCTTTATTGTTCAATAGGTAGCTTGGCAAAAAATATTCAGGAGCTAAAAAATGTCCAATCCCCAAATAACTTATATATGACTATCGTTGGAATTATTTCAACTTTTTTAGTTGTATATTTCTCAGCTAAATATTCCAGGGAATATTTTGAAAAATCCTAAGAATTTACTCTTTAATATTCCAATCTCTAATAGATGCAATTAAGATAAACCACAAAAGCCTTAATTTACCTAGTAGAGTTTTGTTGGCTTCTAATTCGATATATTTTGCTTGTCCACAAGGTGTTTTTATGAAGTTGAAAACTGTTTTCTTCGTCATAAGTCTCTCTAAAAGTCCTAATAATTATTCTTACATTTTATAGCCAAGATTTTTAGTTTTTTTACTTAAAAACCACATTTTTCATTGACTACTTTGTGGAATATTATTTTTCAAAATTTAAACTTTTTCTCCAGCTTTAAATCCTCTAAAGCATTTGAATCTCGGAAACCTCAGACTAAAAGCTACCCCATCCTTGGATTTAGTTTTAGCATCAGCTCTGATTTCTACAAGTTGACCAATAAGTTGATTCCTTTTTGACCAATATTCTTCACGTTGGATATCACTAAATCCGCTTCCACAACTAAGACTGTATTCATGCCCATCATCTTCACCTTCTACTAGTACAGCTCCTAGTCTACCTTTATTGCGACCTGTGCCTTCCTCAACAGATACAACCTTTAAGGTGACTTCAATGAAAGGTTTTGCTTTTAACCAACTGTGTGTTCTTTTACATTCATACATTGCATCAGGATCTTTAATCATTACTCCTTCATATCCACCCTCTACAGCAGATTTATTCAGCTCTACAAATCTTTTTTGTCCTTCAGTAGTGTCGAGGTCTACATTTTCCCAGTCAAGTGTTTTTATATGTCTAAGAAGTAAAGAATTTTTTGCTACCCATTCTTTTACTAATAAACTTCTTGCAGTTTGACTAGTGTTCCATCGTCCTTTTTGGAAATCTTCAAGGGGACATAAATCAAATAGATGTAGAACTGCGTCTTTTGTTTGTTTGCCATCTTTTCTATGAACCTGTTTCATTAAATCCTGAAAGTTAGCGCTCATTACTTCACCATCTAGAACTAAGTCATGAGGTGCAGGATCTTCTCTTAAGACGTTTTCTATTTCTGAAATAATATGACCAAAATTATGGAATTGTTTCCCATTACGAGAAAACATTTCTACTTTATTTTTCCTAATAATAGTTAAGACACGCACACCATCTAATTTGATTTCGATTTGCTTTTTCCCTATCATTTTTTTTTCATGATTTGCACTGTCATGAGCTAAAGGACAAGAAAAAATAGGAATCGCATATTTGGGAAATTTCTTGGCTATCTTATTGATTGTTTTTTCAGATACACCACATCTAAGATCTTTAATTAAAACTCGTCTATAAAAACCATTCCACTCTTCTTTAGTGGCAGATTCCATAGCCGTAATAATTGCATCGCGCGCAGCGTGACCAGTAAGTTTTCTTTGAATAAGCTTATTTGCTAATGCCCTAAAATCTTTCCATAAAAAATGTTGACTTTTTTCGTTATCTTTTTCAGGAACAATTTTTACACCAAAAGTTACCAACGGATCAAGTGCCATACGGATGCCCTCAAAAAAATCATCTAGACCTAGTTCCATTGCTTCTGAGATGATTTTTTCTTTATCTAATCTACTTGGGTGTAATTCTAGTTGATGTATTATTTCTTCTTTAAACAATTCTTTTTGCCTCACAAGAAATTTTTAATTCACTTTTGCTATTCTGTCTATTTTCCAATCATTGTCAGTTTTTGCGAAAGTAAAATCTAATGGGAGCTCATCTTGTTTATCTTCTGATTTTAAATTTAAAGTTATTATGATTTGATCTTCTTGGACTCTAGGTCGTCCTGATTTTAAATTTCTATATTTATTGAGGTTTAAACTAGCTAAAAATTTAAGAAAGTCTTGGCGCTTTACATGAGTTTTATAAGTTTTTGTAGTTAAACCATATGCTGCATCAATTCTGCCAGCAGCTATTTGATCAAAAAACTTTCTTACTAATGGATTAATGCCTCTGGCGCTTATAACTAATTTGACTGCATTAAAAGTCCAAAAAGAAACTAGTACAGCTCCGCCAACTAATAATGCTTTAATTCCGATATCTTTAACTAGTGTTGCATCCATGTTAATTTGAGTTTTTTATTACTTTAAGAAAAGAAATCATTTTTGATGGCTTTTTTTGTCAAAATAATACTAATTTTAATCCATAATGCCTGTAATTCCTCTTTTACCTTTATTTCATAGATTTAATAGCCAATATTTTGAAAATTCTTTAACGGTTAATAATCACCCTCTAGTAAAAGTTAGATGGAGTGATAATAGATTAAAAACTACTGCTGGTTTTTATAAAAGAAAACGTATTAATGGTTTTATAGATTCTGAAATTATCTTATCGAAACCTATTTTGAGTAAATTATCTAATAGTGAAATAAACAGTACTTTATGTCATGAAATGATTCATGCATGGGTAGATAGGATATTAAAGAAAAATGAGATACATGGTCCAAATTTCCTAGAAAAGATGCATGAAATTAATTCAAAAGAGAAGAATTTTCAAATTGCTGTAAGGCACTCATTTCCTGTAGAAAGGAGAGAATTAAAATGTATAGGAACTTGTCAACATTGTGGGGAGAAATTTTTTTATAGAAAAAGAATAAAAAATATAGCCTGTAAAAAATGTTGTGTAAATTTCTTTAATGGATCATGGAATAAAAAGTGTTTAATTTTGTTTGATTAGAAATAAATAGATGTGTTTTTGTTTCTATCTTTGGAATTATTTATTTTTTTAATGTAATTTATATTTTAAAAAGAACAATAATTTATGGATTCAAGGAGAATTAGAAATCTTAGAAATAGTTTTGATAGAAATATAGTTGATAAACAAGTTGATAAAATTTTTGAAACTGGTAGACAATTCGTTGATGGAGTATCTGGTGCTAGGCCAGGTAAAAGAAGGAACTCAGATTTTCAAGGAATAACAAGTAAGGGTGTTAAAAAAGTAGGAAGATGGGTATCTGAAAAAGTGGATTTATTTTTTGATGAAGAAAATGATGATTGGAATGATGAGAATTTTTACGATGACACTAGCGATATTAAGACATTTTCCAGAAAATCAAATTCTTATGAATCTACTACAAAGCATTCAAAAAGACCTTTAGAAGCAATCTCTTTAAGGCAACCAAAAAATTTGCAGACAACTGAGCAAAAAAAATTACCTTATGTTAAAGAGAGTAAGGACGAAGATTGGCCAGATGAAATGGATTTCAAAGTTGAAAGATGGCAAAGAGCTTCAGAAAATGAGAATAATACTTCGAGAGATCAATCAATCCAACAAGTTCAATCAAAATCAAGAAATCTTCCCAGATCAAGAAGAAGAAGAGTATAGTTTGGTAAATTCTTTAATTCCTGAATAACCCAGTAAAGTTTCTAAATTAGGATTGAAAACCTCCCTTATAATCGTTAAGGGTTTTTTGTCTCGAAAAAATCTGTAATTTCTTGACCAGAATGGACCTTTAAAGGAAAATTGATCTTCTAACCATTTTGCATTGACAAGTGAAATACGATCAACTTCTCTAAATAATTCTGATCTGTCTTGTGTCAAATTCTTCCAAATTGGCTCTTCTTTGGCTTTTAAATTTTCACTCACTTGATCAGCATTCCACCAACTTTCTGCCCATGCTAGGTATTTATTATTGCTTTTGATCCATACTTGTCTTCTAATTAAAGGGCCATTTAACTGATTCAATTCTGTAGGGCCTTCTTGAGTGGATAGAGGATCTAATTGCATTGAAATTAATTTAATTTTTGTCTCTTGATTAGTTAAAAGCTGCAGATGTCTAGTTGGACTTCCATCCCCAAGCAGCATTAATTTCCATGGACCAGATATTTTTGGTAGTGAATTCTTCACTAAAAAATTAGAGGCTTTTTCTTCCCATAAAATTTTTGGAGAGTTAAAAAGTTTCTTATTCAGTGCTCTGACGGAGTGCTTTTAAGATGATAACTTTTTTTCAGCAAAAATATTTGCCTTATCTTTTTTTATTTCTCTTATTTTTAGCCAAACAAGTAAAGCAGTTAAATCAGCTTTGCTAACCCCAGGAATTTTTGAAGCATCACCAAAATTTTTTGGCTTTATCTTATTCAGATTTTCTCTAGCTTCTAAAGATAATGTATCTATCTTTTCATAATTTATTTCTTGAGGCAGAGATTTACAGCTTTGACGATTTATTTGTTCAATGTTGTTTTTTTGTCTTTTAAGATAACCCTCGTATTTAATATCTATTTCAACACCTTCTTGTATTGAAGAAGCTATATTTTTTTCTGTCAATTTATATTTAATTAAATCTGAATAATGAAAGTTTGGTCTTTTTAAGAGTTCTTTCAAAGTTATTGAGCCTTTGATTTTTGATCCCGTGGCTAATTCTAGTTTTTTTGATATTTCATCCGTGTTTTTTAAACGAGTGTTTTTTAATCTTAATTTCTCATCTTCAAGGAGTTCCATTTTTTTTTGATAGACCGACCATCTTTTCTCATCAATGAGCCCTATTTCGTAACCTAATGGGGTTAATCGCCTATCTGCATTATCTCCTCTAAGGGTTAACCTGTATTCACTCCTACTAGTAAGAACTCTATATGGTTCTTTAAGATCTTTGGTAATTAAATCATTGATCATTGTTCCTATATAGCTGCTTTCTCTGGTGAAGATTATTGGATCTTTTTTGTTTAGTTTTCTTGTCGCATTGATTCCGGCTACTAATCCTTGTGCAGCTGCTTCTTCATAACCAGTAGTTCCATTAATTTGTCCAGCGCTAAATAAATATTCAATTTCTTTTGTTTCGAGTGATGTTTGGAGTTGTGTTGCAGGGATATAGTCATACTCGACAGCATAAGCTGGTCGCAACATTTTACATTCATTTAATCCAGGTAAGGTTCTTAGAAGTTCTAATTGAATATTTTCAGGTAAACCTGTAGAGAATCCTTGAACGTATATTTCAGGGGTATTAATTCCTTCTGGTTCTAAGAAAATTTGATGCGATTCTTTATCAGCAAATTTAACGATTTTATCTTCAATTGATGGACAATATCTTGGCCCTTTACTATCAATAAAACCGCCGTAAATGGGAGTTAAATGTAAATTGTCTCGAATTAGTTGATGTGTTTTGGTAGTTGTTCTTGTGATATGACAACTAACTTGGGGCATATTATTTTTGATATCTGGATCAAACGAAAAATATTTATCTGGTGCAGTACTTGGTTGAATATCTAATTCATCAAAAATGATACTTCTTTTATCAACTCTTGCTGGAGTTCCTGTTTTTAAACGTTCTGTTTTGATACCAATTTCGTGTAAATTTTGAGTAAGACCTTTTGCTGCTTGTTCGCCTGATCTACCAGCTGACATTGATTTATTTCCTATCCATATTCTTCCTTCTAAGAACGTACCAGCTGTGATGATAACTGATCTTGCTGAATAATAACTACCAAAGAAAGTCTTTACACCTTTTATTCTTTTTTTTACGATTTTTTTTGAGTTTAATCCAATTTTTTCAGTTTTTGCAATATCCAGTTCAGTAATCATTGCTTCTTTTAAAGATAAATTCTCTGTATTTTGTAGTAACTCAATCATCTTTTTTGAGTATTCTCTTTTATCTGTTTGAGCTCTTAATGCCCATACAGCTGGGCCTCTACTTGCATTTAATATTCTTTTTTGTATAGCTGTCACATCGGCTAATTTACCAATAATTCCACCTAATGCATCAACTTCATGTACCAGCTGACTTTTTGCCGGCCCGCCAACTGCAGGGTTGCAAGGTTGCCAGGCAATCCTATCTAAATTGATTGTAAATAAGGCTGTAGAAAATCCTAATTTTGCTGTTGTTATGGCTGCTTCGCATCCTGCATGTCCTCCACCAATAACGATGATGTCAAAAGATTCATTTGTTGAGTGATGATCTTGCATTTTAGGATCGATTTAATTAGCTAAATTCCTAAATCTCGTAAATTGAGGTTCAAATAATAATTTAACAGTTCCTACGGGTCCATTTCTATGTTTAGTGACAATGATTTCTGTAATTCCTCGATCTTCAGTCTCTGGATTATAGTATTCATCTCTATAAATCATTAATACTAAATCTGCGTCTTGTTCAATAGATCCTGATTCTCTTAGATCGCTTAACATTGGTCTTTTATTTGTTCTAGATTCTACCCCTCTACTAAGCTGAGATAACGCTACTACTGGTACTTTTAATTCTCTTGCCATGCCTTTAAGGCCTCTTGTTATTCGTGAAAGTTCTTGCACTCTATTATCAGGGGTTGATCCTTCCATCAACTGGAGGTAATCAATCACAATTAATCCAAGTTCTTTTTTTTGTTCAGCTATTAATCTTCTGCACAGAGATCTCATCTCTAAAACACTTAAGTTAGGCTTGTCATCTATAAATATTGGTAATTGACCTAATGAATTGATACCTTCTCCGAGTAATGGCCATTCATCTTGCTGTAATCTTCCTGTTCTTAGCCTGCCACTCTCGATTCCAACTTCCATAGAGAGCAATCTATATGTCAATTGTTCTTTACTCATTTCAAGGCTAAATACACATACAGGTAAATCTTGCGATTGTGCAACATTTTTTGCCAGATTAAGAACTATTGAAGTTTTCCCCATTGAAGGTCTTCCAGCAACAATTATTAAATCACTTCTTTGAAAACCTTGAGTCATCGCATCAAGGTCGTAGAAATTTACTGGAATACCAGCTACTGAAGTACCTAATGATCTTGACTCTATTTCATTGAAAGTACTTGTAAGGATTTCAGCTGCTTGAGTAAGGCCTTTTGAAGGTTTTTCTTGGCTAATTTCAAATATTTTTTGCTCTGCTTTATCTAGAACTTCATTAGTATCTTGAGTTTGATCAAAACCTAGTTGGACCACTTCATTCCCAGATCTGATAAGTTGCCTTCTCATGAATTTATCGTTAATTAAATTAGCAACTTGTTCTATGGAAGCTGTAGAGGAAACATTTTCAACTAGTTCTACCAGTTTGCTGTTTCCTCCAATTTTTTCTAGTGATCCATTATCTGCTAACCAAGCACTCATTGACGTTAAATCAGTTGGTTTACCCTGGGTATGCAACATTAATGCTGTTTTATAAATCTCTTGATGGGCATTTATATAAAAAGCTTCAGGTTTAATTAAGTCTGCAATTCTTCCGATCGCGTCTGGATCAAGAAGTATGCCCCCAAGAACAGCTTCCTCTGCCTGCACGTTTTGAGGAGGTACTAATCCAGAGTTTTCACTATTAAAATCTTTTTTAAAATTTTTATTTTGCCCATTATTTGGAAAAGGTACGGAAACCATATCTTTAATTGCTTAGATATATACTCTGGCTACTTTTTAAAATAATGCAACAAATTTATTAACTTGTTACTTCAATATTTAATTCTGCATTTACTTCTGGATGTAATTTTATTTTTGCAGTAAAGGAACCTAAATTATGAATATCAGGAACAGTGATGTTTCTTCTATCAATTTCTTTTTTAGTTGCCGCTTCTATCGCTTCGGCAATATCCCCATTAGTAACCGTTCCAAAAAGGACGCCATCTTCTCCAACTTGTTTTTTGATAGTGAACCTTCCTATGGTAGATAATGCAGTTTGGAAATCTAAAGCTTCTTGCTTTAATTTATCAGCAGCTATTTTTTCTTTTTCTTTCTTCCTTTCAATTTGCTTAAGGACTGCTGGTGTTACATTCATTGCCTTGCCATAAGGTAATAGAAAATTTCTTGCGTATCCTGGTGCTACATCAACTAGATCTCCTTCTTTACCTAGTGATGCGATTGATTCAGTTAATGCGACTTGTACTCTTTTAGCCATGAGAATATTGAACAATATAG
>CACKJL010000017.1 GCA_902600395.1 uncultured Prochlorococcus sp.
AACCTCTTTGAGAAAAATTTAAAAGTATTTCGGACTAATAAAGTATTTATCAAACGCATAAAATTTTTTTCTTATAATAAAATTATGAAAAATTCTTTTTTGAAAAATAAAAGTATCAAATCTTGCTTAGATTTTTTTTCAAGATTATCAATTTCAGCAATATTTATCTCGGCAATACCAGGCAAAATAAATGATTTTGAGAGAACAGTTGAATATATTTCTTCAAAAGGTATTCCTGAACCAATTTCGTCTATTCTTCTAGTGGGAGCGATTATATGTCTTATATTGGGTTCTGGATTTTTTATATTTGGGGAAAATCAAAAAATCGGTTCAGTCTTTTTATTACTATTTATTATTCCAACAACAATAATTTTTCATGTATTCCCTTTTCATCAAAGAGCAGTATTTATGAATCTCGCATTAATAGGTGGATTAATTATTACTGCAATAAGGGAACCAAAATAAATTACTTGATTAAAGAAACCTAAATATTTTTTTATTTTTTCTCTCTTAATTCTGGGAAGCAAGTTGCAATATGAATTAATTCATAAACCTCTTTGCTATCGTAATTTTTATTCGGAATTCCACTTCCCACCTCTATACCTCTCTCTTTCATCTTCTTTAATATCAGTTCTTGTCTTTGCATACTTGACATAGAATTAAATCTTTTAGTTCGTTCTTCTTTATTCACTAGATTTTAATTTAGTTAAACTTTATTGTTAAGGTTATATCAATTAGCGATTAATTAAATAAGTAAGAAAGCCAGTAAATGTAAGTAATTTAAATCCAATAAAGAAAGGCAAATATTTTTTGACCTTTTTGCCAACGGGCAATAATTTGTTTAATGAACTGATCATGATATAAAAAGAATATATTTCTTTCAAACATGCTAACGAATTTTTTTTAGAATTATCCTATTTCGATTTGTAAATTTTAAACAGTAGTTCTAAACTAAAAGGATTACGTCCCTTTTTTTATGAATGATAAAGAAACAATAATTTCATTATTAAATGAGTTTGCTAATCCAAGAAAAATGGCCTCATTTTTTGTTAACAACGCGACTTCAGATTTTTTATTCATAAGACCGAGTGGTAATCCTATAGATGCAAAAAGTTTCGAACAAATGATTACTGATGAAATTGTTCAAGAAAAGGCAGAAATAACTAAAATTCACCGATTCGAATTTTTAAGCGAAACTATAGTAATGTGCATTTTTACACTAGGTTCAAAATTTACTTATAAAGGGACACCTAATAATGACTTACCAACAGTTACGTCAATTTTTAAAAAAGTAAATAATGTTTGGAAAATTCACTGGATGCAAAGATCTACAGGAAATTCGGATTTATCTTTATGGGATTAGCAAAGTTAATAGCACTTTTAATGGTGCTACTACTTGTAGGAAGTTCTTTTGTTGGTTTAATTTTGTATTTTATAAAATAAGTAGATCAAATAAATAATACCCAGTAACTATTTCTTGTTTTAGAAAATAATTGCTTATTTTATGCTAAGTAATTTGATTTTCAGGTAAAAATAAAAACTTTAGACAGACTAACGCCTATATCTAAAGCCAATAAAGCAATTAGTAACTTACTCATTTTTTAGAACTCTCAATTATTTTTTTGTAAAGTTCCTCAGAAATAGGTTGCATAACCTTTTAAAAATCTAATTACAAATTAATTATTTTAAAATTAATTTCTCGTTACTAAATATACGAATATATGAATTTTTAAATAGGCAAAAAATATATTCACTATAAGTTCTTCTTATAAAGTATTAATAAATACTTAATCCAAAAACGTCAATAAATGTCCAAACTTTTTTTAAAAAGAAATTAGAAATCTTATTTCAAGTAAATAGATCCTCTATAAGTAAGCTTTATAATCTTTTCTTCTTGTTTTCTACAATATACGAATGACTTTCCATTGAAATACATGTTTACCATGATGCAGCTCCTGAACTTGCTCAAGTCCCCGTCCTATGGCTTGAGTCGTACTGCGGTCTATCAGATGGTAGATCGGACGATTTTGTAGTATTCACTACAATCTATTTATAAAGTATTTATACTTAGATGTCAACAATTAATAAAAACTAAACTTAAATTTAAAACTAGATTCGGCTCTCATAAACTCCCGAACAAGAATATAAAACATATAACTACGAGTAACTCCCATAAAAACTGAAACAAGTGCTAGAACTACACAAATAGAGCAATGTGGGAATCCCATCATTTATTTTCCAATATAAATTTCAATTCAGTCTCTGCATTAAGAATATCGATTCTTCTCTTGAGCAATATAAAAAATTTAATTATTTTTTTCAAAATTAAACCTTCTTTAGGCATCAATAATAATATTATTTAAGAATGAATATATCAATGAGCAAAAATACTGAAGCCATTGATATAACAAAAGTTACGTAGCAGGTTTATACAATAAACAACACCAACATATGCTCAGATACTCTTGCTAAATAAGCTTATTCAGAGTCTAATATAAAAATTGGTGATCTAGTTACCTTGCAGTGCTATTTTTCTTTTGCTAAAAAAATAGAGCGGACTAAAGTCCAATACTCCACGAGGATTTAGTCCGCTGCCTAAAGCCTGAGAGTGCAAATTTTTCTTAATTAATATGCAAGTATGCTTTATGAGGTAAATATCTTGATTGCGTAATAAATTTATTTTGTATATTGCTATTACAAAAATGATGAGTTTATTTAAATAAGTTACTAAATCCTCGTGGAGAAAGCTTTAGTAAATTTTTTTTATTGGTTACTGATAAGATCAGCCGAATCTCATTATGGAGAATCATTTGTATCTGTAGAAGTTCCATCTAATTCAATCAAAAGGTTTTCTTGATTTTAGAAAGTTTTTAATACTTAAATTCATAGCTTTCTGAACATTGAATAACTAATTTGAGTTAAGTTGGTTAATTATCTCTATTGCAAATAAAGATAAGGTTGTTAATCTTGCACTTAAAGAAGAAACTTAATTTCTTATACTGATGCAATTTGATCATTTAAATTTCAATGAAGATGATGGCCTCATGTCCATAGAAGATTTAAGGGCTTTACGTCTTAGAAAAAAGAAAATTGAAAGTGATAAGAAAGCTAGAAAGTATATCCTGGATATAAATCAAAGATATAGAAAAATGAGTTCCAGCAAAAGTAATAACTTTTTAAGGAATATAAACCCTTTTAAAAAGGCAGCATAAATTATTAATCTTGATTTTGTTAATTTGTTTAACTTTGCAACTTTCAGAGTAAAATTTTAATGGTGTTTCTTTGGAAGAGTTTCACCAAGAGGGGTCAATTTTGGGCCCCTTCTTTGCGGAGATATTTTTTAATTGAAACTAGTTATAAAATTAAAGTAATACTTTTCTAGAAGGCGAAAGTGATGTAAATCTTTTGTTTAAAGTTTTTTATTACCACTTAATGAAAACTCTATATCTTCAACTAAATCCTCATTATTAAAAACAAAAGTTTTAGCTTATGGATTATTTCCCATAATTTATTGAATTTTTTCATTCGCGATTTTTAATGGCTTCACCTACAAGTTGGGAATTCTACAAAGAAGTTGAACCTAAAATTCTATGGGTGAATATTTGTACCCAAAATTTAGAAGGAGTAGCTTACTCGATCAATAAATGGTGGAAGACAAGATATCCAGGATACAAAATCAGAATAGTTTCTAAAAAAGAATTGGAGCTAATAAAAATGCAAGCTGAGAAAAAGGAGAAATAAAATTATTCTTTGGTAAAAATTGATGCTGAATATTTAATTTTTGCAGTTATTATAAGATCAATATATTAAAGAACAAATGAACTCTGCATTTGCAAAAGTCTCAAATTTGAAAGTTAACAGGGCTTCTAAAATAGCTATTACTCTCGCTTCATCAACTTTCTTTTTGTATGCCTTGGGTCAAGCACCAATTTTTAAAAACATTCTTGCAGGTGTCTTCTCTTGCTCTGGCTAAATAAAATACTTTTTTTAGAGAAGCTAAAAAGCTAGAATAGACAGTGATTGACAGTCGATCTAAACTTAGAGGGATAAACCCCTCTTTTTTAATGTTTAATAGATTTATTGCTGAAAAGATAATGATTCTTCTTATTTCTCTTTTCAGCTGATGAATATTTCCCCGCACCTATTAATTGATGCTGTGATATTAAGCGCTGCCCTTACGATAACTTTGGTATTAAGAGCAAAAGGTAATGCTGCCAGAAAAGAAAAAGAAAATAAATGATTACAAAAGAAGAAGAGAAAGAATTTAAAAAACCTAAATTATATAGATTTTGGAACTTTCTTATTTATGGAAGTTCCATAGCTATTGGAGTTTTCTTAGTTTATTTATATTCTGCTTATATCTTTATAAATAAATGACTTACATCTACGGTATAGCGATTACTTATGGGGTTGTGAGTCTTTTATTGCTTGGTGGGTTTGCATACTTTACTTTTAAAATGAAACGCTAATTTTTATGTCCTCTTCAATGAAAGATTTCTTAGATAAATTTTTTGATTTATGTAGAGAATATCAACAAGAAATTCCACCTCAAAAGATGGCTGAGATTTTAAGAGAATTTGCAGATAGATTAGATGAATAATAGATACTGGCGAACCTAAGAAAGTATTAAGAGAATATAATTTTTAATAAAAATTTATCCAAAATTTTTAAAACTTAAAATAAATTTTATGAAGATATTTTGTTGGTAAATATTTTTATTTTGTGATTTTTTTTTAATCCTTAATCCGTATAATTTTGTTCCTCTAACCGCACACATAAAACTTGAAATTAACTATTCAAATGAATTAGAACATAGGTGTAGCTAGGAGGTAAGTCTTATGGCACTAAACTACACATTTACTATCCAAGATATTAATCTGGATAAAAAAGACCTTTTATGTAATATCAAGCCAAAAAGACTTAAATCTTTTTGGGAAAGCGAATTTGAAAAGCATCAAAGTAATAACAATTACAAAATTTTCAGTGATTAATATCTTAACTTTTAGGTATTCTTACGCTTGATTTTTACATAATACCCGTACTAAAGATTAATCAGATAGAAAGGAGGCCAAGCAAATGACTAATTTAGGTATAGAGATTTTATTTTGGACAATTTTAATTTCTTATTTGGGATTAAGGTTTTCTCAAACTTGGAATGGATTCAAAAAACAGTATTAATTAGGAGAAAAGAAAATGAAACTACAAACGCAATTCACTGTTCCGAACAAAGAATTTAAAGATCTTGATAATATTAAGAAAGTGGATTTTTTAGAAGAAACTTTTAATAAAGAATGTATAGATTATCCGAATCAAGAAGATTGCTTGGTTTGTTGCGATTAAAAATCAAAAAATAGCTTTAAAAAAGTAAATAATTTTTTATTAGTATTTATAAATTTTCCAAAAGGGAGTTAGCACTATGGAATTAAGATTCTTCCCAATAAATGTTTTTAGAGAGACTCCAAAAGTCACATTCTTCGATGCAGGCATAGATACTTCTAATGGTTCTGATGTTGTGATCCATTCTGGGGAAGCTATATCTCCTCCAGATGATTTAAAAGATGAGCAATATTACGTTCACAATCATCAAATTGACCACAATTTAGTTATTACAGGACAAAGGAAATTTGTTTTGATAAATCCCTCATGGGACGAACCTCATCATGTGATTTATTTAAATAGAGCTATGGGAGCATTACAAATTCCTATCGGAACTTATCACAGATCAATCTCAGGGAAAGAAGGTAGTATTGTTTTAAACCAACCTAAAAGAGATAAATTTTTTGATCCTGCTAAAGAATTTATCCCTCAAAAATTAGACAAAATTAATTTAATTAAGGCAAGAAAAAGTCCACCTGTTTATTGGATTTACGAAAATAACAAAATCAAAAGGGTGCTTTTAAATTCTCTAGAAAGAAAAGTTAAAACCCTTTTTTGAAATGAAAAAACATATTTCGTCTGAAATTAATAATTTAAACAACCTGAATTTAATTATTAATTCTGATGCTTATAAATTGGCTCACGAAGATATTGGGTTACTTAACCGAAATGAAATGCGTGGAGTCAGAATGCTTCTTGAAATTACTAAACCAGATTTAATCCTTGAAGAGAATAAAATTCTTTCAACCATAATTATTTTTGGCGGCGCAAGCATTGCAGAAGAATCAGATACAAAAACGAGAATTAAAAATATAGAAGAGTTAATTAAAAAAAATCCTAAATCGATACCTCTAAAACGAAATTTAAATAGGTTAGAAAATTTGCTTCTAATGAGCCACTACTATCAATCCGCAATGGAGTTTTCTAAAATTGCTTCAATTAGTAATCAAAATAAAAAATGTAATTCTCATGTGATTGTGACAGGTGGGGGGGCCAGGAATTATGGAAGCTGCTAACAGAGGTGCATTTGAAGCAAATTGTAAGTCTATAGGGTTAAATATCAGTCTCCCTAATGAACAAATACCAAATGCTTTTATAACTCCCGGTCTTTGCTTTAAATTTAATTATTTTGCATTAAGAAAGATCCATTTTGTTATGCGATCAGTAGCTGCCGTATTTTTTCCTGGAGGTTTTGGAACACTAGATGAATTATTTGAACTATTGACACTATGTCAAACAGGAATGAAAACTAAAATCCCAATCATACTTTTTGGTAGAGATTATTGGAATAAGATAATTAACTTTGAATATTTAGCTGATCTTGGATTAATTGAAGATGAACATTTAAATCTTTTCCAATATGCTGACACTGCATCAGAAGCATGGAAAATTATCAAATCATCAAAAAAGTCAGCCTAGAAAACTACAAGCTGACTTGATAACAAATGTAGAAGAATGATTAATAAGTATTTGATATTTTATTTTTCATGCTTTCAATCTTATTGATTAATTCATCTAACCATTCTGTATTATTTTGCTCTTGTCTTTTATGGCTTTGGCTTTTTTGAGTACTCATAAATTTCTTACTTTTCTAGTTCATTTAATATATCTTCAGTAATTAAATGAAACAATAAGCATTAATACTAAATCAGCTGATACAACTAGTATTAGTAGCATTTCATACAAACCTAACCATCACAAATTAACTAAGAAAATCTAAATCTCTTCACTTAAGTATTTTCTACGATGTTTTTATTTGAAATTCTGATTTGAATTAGTAAAGGTATAAATGTTTCTATGGAAAAATCATTTCTGAATTTTATTTATTGGATCCTATTAAAGTCAGCTGAAAGTTATTACGGAGATTCATTAAAAAAAGAAGTACCTTATACTCCTTATTTTTAGTTTTGGTGGACCTTAACTTTTAATATTAGATCTCTATTTTGAGAGTTATTAGTTTGGAATTAATTTATTAAAAAACACAATATGGGTTACTTATAGATTCACTACAAAATAATTGCTTACGTTGAATTTCTTTTACTGATTGTGAATAAATTTTAGCGGTAAGGATCGTTCCAAAATTAACTAAAATTATAATTAGAAAAAGTAGCTCAATTGCAAGGTTGGTCATAAGATTACCCTCCTTAAATTTATATAAAAACCTTATAACGGCAGAATAGATATTGAATAGAGTTTAAATTCCTATTTTTAGCCATCGAGATTCTTTGGTACTGTACTAGGCTCACAATTTTCGACGCATTCTTCTAAAGACTTTTCAGAATTACTGTTAAGTTCGCAACTACGAAGACAATCGTAGAAGGCATACTTGGGGTCTAATTCATTTTTAAATTGTTTATTTCTAAATGTATTCATGATCAAACTCCCTTTGATTTTTTTTCAAGTTGATTAATTAATTTATCCAACCAAAGAGTGTTATTGATCTTTTTTGTGTTTTTAAAGTATTTCGTTTTGTAAGTACTCATGAAGTCAAACCTCAATCAGTGGGTCTAACTTAGAGTTTTTAATTAAAATTTCCAAGAGCAAAAATACTGATTATGAATTAAGTGAAATATTTTAAAAAAGATTAATTTACAGTTTGTATTTTAGGTATTAAAACTCTTGATTCTTGTATATAACTAATACTAAATAACTTCTAAAAAAGGGAGTTAATTATGACTTACGTAAATCTAATTAAAAATAAAATTCAACATGCATTTGGTTGTTTGTTTGATACGTTATCAATTGAGAGAAAACTAACTGATGTTCAAATGGAATGTATGCAATTCGGTATTTGTGAATATGCTCCAAGACAAGTTGAGGAAGTTCCCTTTTTTCATTATTAAATTCAATTATTTTTAAAAGAAGGTCAATTAGCTCCTCCTCACCCAATCAGGAGATCCACTAAACCAATCAGCAAGATCATCATTTTTGGGATCGAAATGATTTTCAGTCTCTAAACCATCAAGGCCAAGATTTTGTATAAGTCCATTTATTCCATCTGATTTTTGCTTACCATATCTCCTCAAGCTATTAGCTTTCTTAAGCCATGTCCATATAGTTGAATTATGTTTTGCAAACTTTTCTACATAAATTCTTTCTTCCAATGCGACTGGCTCATCTAGTGAAATCCTTTTAACAATATCCTTAATTTTTAAACGAGTCTTGTTGGTTAGAAACATATTTATAAAAGAAGTTAATGATTTATAAAAGTTTTTTTTATGAATGTCTTGTCAATCTTTATTTCAAGAAAAATTGATTTTTAAAGGCTTTTCAAGGACAAATATATTTATTTAGAAACAGGTACATTTAATTGGTAAAAAAGACTACTTAATTTGATTTATATAACTTATACATAAACAACTCCTATATAAGTTTCTCTACTTAATTTAAGATTTAATTTATAAAATTGAATAAGCGAAATTTACATTTAAAGTCGATTTAAACTTAGAGGAATAAAACTTCTTTTTTTCGACAAAAATTTTTACTTAAAACAAATGAAAGGAAAATGGACAACCGTTTATAGTGGTGATTTACCTCTTAGATCTTGGTGGGTAGATTCAGGTAGTGACTGTGAATATATATCTATAGTTTTACCAGAGGTGTTTGGGATAAATCACTGGATAAGAAGTTTTTCTGAAAAATTAGCTTCACAAAACGTACCTGTATTAGCATTACCTCTTTATGGAAGGACAGCTCCAAAATTAGATTTAGGATATAGCGAAAAAGAATTGCAATTAGGTAGGTACCATAAAAATTTAACCACTTTCAAAAATATTATCGAAGATGTTTCTGCAGCCATAAATTGGGTTCAAGAAAAATATCCAAAAAAGAAAATCTCAATAATTGGATTTTGTTTTGGTGGTCATGCAGCACTTATTTCTGCTTCATTAAAAGGAATAGAAAGTACATTTTGTTTTTATGGAGCTGGGATCACAGCACCAAGAACCGATACTAATTTTGCTCCCATAGAATTACTTGAAAAAGTTTCTGGAAAATTAAACTTCATATGTGGTTCTTCAGATGATTTAATTCCCGTACAAGATAGATTAGAAATTAAAAAAAGATTTAAAAAACTAGATCCGTTAGAAGAAAGATTTATTTATGTCGAAGTTAAAGAGGCTGATCATGGCTTTATGTGCGAGGAAAGAGAATCTTTCCATAATGATGCATCATTAATTGGTTGGAATTTATTGATGAAAGAATTAAATTATTAGCATTCTTGAGAATAATTTTGATTAGTGTTTGCACTAATAATTTATTAAAATTCAGTACCTTCATGAAAAAACTTTAAAAAAATGGCTTCAGATTAAATAACTTCAAAAGTCAAATCAATTACTGCCAAAAATGAAAAAAATAAATACTATGAGTCTAAATAATTTTTAGAAATTCAAATTCATGATGAAAAATTTATTCTTAGCTTTTGCTTTTGCATTAATGCTTATCAACCCTATTATTTCTATAGCTGTAGAATCTCCCGTTGATGTACAAGAAGTCTTTGTAGGTTCTGAGACTATGGATGGAGATGCTCTTAAATACCCAAAAGGAAAAGCAGAAATAAGATTACAAAGAGTCGAGTTGGCTGAAGGAGGAATAGTTCCACTCCACTCTCATCCAATTCCATTATTAGGCAATGTTGAGCAAGGTACGATTGTTGTCAAAAGAGAGGGGATGGAAGATCTTACCTATACAGCAGGGGATACTTTTATAGTTGGCCCAAAGACACCAAAACATACAATGGGTAATGCAAAAACTG
Source organism: uncultured Prochlorococcus sp. (assembly GCA_902600395.1). Taxonomy (GTDB): domain Bacteria; phylum Cyanobacteriota; class Cyanobacteriia; order PCC-6307; family Cyanobiaceae; genus Prochlorococcus_A. The sequence goes on from CACKJL010000017.1 coordinate 10,130, forward strand.
ATAACGCAATAGTTTGGTTCGCAGCAATTGGAGCAAAAGATGTTCCAATTTTAATTCCCGCTGAAGGATAAAATTTAATCTTAAATCAATTTTTTTGATTTACATTCAAACTAAAATAAGGAGCAGTTAGCTCCTTTTTTAATAGCAAAGTACGCTATCCGCTTTAATTGATTCTTCAACTAGAACATCTGGCATAACAAACTCTGCAGTATATCCTTCTAGAAGCTTCTCATCGTAACCCCTAGATTTAGCAGACATTCCTGATACATATATGGTAATTTTTGAACTCTTTAAATTTTGAAGATGTTCGTATAAATCTCCAGTACCTTGACCAACTATTTCACCAGCTTTTTTGCAATTTAATATTTGTACTCCGTCTCCTGCTAGAAAAAGTGTTACTTTATGATCGTTTTTTTCTGCAGTAAGGGCAACCAATAAACCTAAAGTTATTGTATTTTTGGATTCTAAACCGCTGTAAATATGTACTAACACTGTATTGTCGGTAATGATAGACATTTAATCCTCCCTAAATTTTTTATATCCTAAATAAAATCTATTTTCATTAGCTGTTTTTTTATGAAACGCTTACTACTTGCACCTCTTTCTTATTGTCAGATGGATATTAAGTATTAAAAATAGCTCCAAAATATAGAAGTCTTCTTCCAACCTTTTTCCAGAAATGATTGCGAATACAAGATTTATACACCTCGATTTTTTGCCAATTTTCTTGCTTTTTCCTTATTTTTTCGTAAGTATGCGTATATAGGCTCTAATTTGCTCTAAAAAACTTTCACATGGGGGTTTACGATTATGGAAATTCCAGACGAAATATTGAAAGAAATTAGAGAAAGTGGATACGATCAAAAGCTTGTATATAACTACATAAGAGAACTATTAAACAGCGATAAACAAATTAATGAACATAACAATTTAGAGCTTATAGACAATTACTTATTAGACAAAGACCTACAAGAACCTGCTGCTGAGATACAGATAGCAGCAGAGCTTATAGACAATTACTTATTAGATAAAAGATTTATGAGAGAGCTTGAAGATGATAATGAATATGATGCTGCTTAATTAGATAAAGTACCTATTTTTTCCTATTTATTTAAAGGTTATTCTTTTGAGCAAATAACAGGATTAAAACAATGATGAAACTTGCAATCATTTTTTTACCAATTTTATTTGCAGTTATTTGGGCTGCTTTTATAGGTTTAAGAATAAATAAAGTAGAAACTAGAGATGGAAAAAGAAAATTAATTAATTACTAATTGACAGTCGATCTAGAATAATCATCAGTTAGCACCTTTTTGATATGAAACTTGAGTCGATTTCAGTTGCTGGGAAAGATGCAAATCAATCAGGAGTTGGTAAAAAGTTTTTAATAATTTCCATTTCTATCACAGTAGTATTAAATCTTTCAATCGCAATTTGGTTTTTCATGAATGATATGGGTAGATTTTTAATTAAATGAAAAAAATACTATTGCCAGTAATAGTAACCACGGGGATTATTTATGGCTGTGGATTATTTTGGTTATTTTGGCATTACTAAAGGAATAAATTGAATGACTAATAAATGGAATGATAAATCTTGGCAAAAAGATTTCTTGAACATGAAGTCACATTCACATGCTGATGCAAAGCTATTAATGGGAGGTGTAAAAGGATTGAAAGATGCTTGGCGTCTAGGTGTTCTACACGTTGAATACGAAAAACTAAAGAAAATACAAGATCAACAGCAATAAGCTCTATAAAAAGAAGTAAAGAAATTATTTTTTACAAAAAATACCATTCGAACCTCATTCGAACTTTTCAAGTAAAACTTATCACTAAACAAATAAATTTCTTCAGCAAAACCCAGCTTGTATCACTACTAGCTGGCTCAAAGAAAACATTATATTCTTTATAAAACAAACAAATAAAATGCTTACTAAGATATGATGTGGTCTGATGATTAAAGATTTAATTAATCATGATTAAATCAATCTTAAGGATTCATGCAAAATATTCGAAACCGATTACTTTATCTATACGACAGTTCTGGTGATCGACTCGACCAAGGTTGACCAATTAGATCTTCACTAACCAATGGTCTGCAACACCAAGGTAAATTAACTTTTCTAACCTTTACGGAAAGTAAGTTAAATGATCAGAAATTAAACTTTCGGGATTAATTCTGAACTATCTTAAAAATTAAGTCGTTTGTAAAGCATGAAGAAGTGAGTAATCACTTTTACTTACAAAACTAATTTCTAAGAAAATTCTTAATCTGATTATCAAATAGATCTCCTTTCTGTCGTCACCATTAAAAAAAGACCTGTAACAGGGTCTTTTTTTATGTCTTAAATTTTATTGATTTACTGTTAATCCACAAATAACTAAATATTTTTATCTCACTCTTTCACGATCAGTTAATGCTTTTTCAAAAGTAGAAAAGAAAGTACAAATGCTATTCAATGCAACCAACAAAAGAACTACTGATCTTCCATGTTGATTTAATTGAAGTGTTCTTTGAGTCATACTCTTAATAATCTTCGTTGTAATCGGATGGACTACCAGTTAGAGAACAAACAACTGATTCCTCTTTTCTCATTTCTTTTATTTCCATTATTGGTCTGCCCATTTTCTTAAGAACATTTATATCTTCTTTAGTCTGACAGCGAGCAATTATGTTTCCTTTTTGATCAAAGCAACTGTAGTAAGTCATTTTATTAAATGCAATTTAAAGTTTATGGTTGATTTCAGTTTTAGCAACGCAACCGACTCATGACAACCATGTTTTTAATCTAAGTCAGCAATAGATTTAAATGGCTAAAAAAACATACCTCTTTCCGTACCAATATGTTCATCAAACCGCACACATTAGATACGCAGTGTTTTGTTCAAATCAATTAGAACATATATAGGATTTTGAAAAATTTACGAAGGAGAATTTATGAGTGGAGATTTTGAGACTCTTGAAATTAATCAACCAAAAATTACATATCTAAAACCAGAAGACAATACAGAATGGTTAGACAAATTAATAAATAATATTGAGGACATGAAGAACAAAATATCAAAAGATTCTTAGAAATTTAAGAAAATAAACTTTTTTATTAGATCTTTAGTTTGCATGAGAAGCAATTCAAAAAAGAATTTAAATTTTGTATTTAAGGTAACCGCTTTTTTGTGAGCATTATTCAGAATAGGGGTCCGACTATTTTTTTATGCCAAAAAATTTAGATGAAAATTCTTATGAAAAAAGAATTGAAAATATAGAAAAAGGAAAATCTTATTTAAAAAGCAATGGATTTTTTAAATCAAAATCTAATCTATTCGAAGACATACAAAAATTTATCTATAAAAGGTAATTTTAAAAAAATTTTTTACTTTTGATTAATTAAATCTCTCCAAATGAAAAGTGAGCGCGACTAGCCATAACTAGGATCTCAAGGAATCGTAATTTTCTATCCAAACTTTTAGCTGATTGAAAGTTATCTAAAATAAAAGTAAATTTACTCCTTTCTAATGGTTATGTTTGTGCATACTGCACGGCATCCATTTATCTCCCATTTGATGGGCTCCTTCACACCCAAACTTGTAAGCTTCTTTTTCAGCCTGTTCCTGTGTATCAAATAGCATTGGCATTTTCATTTCTTTTTCAACAGGTTTGTTAGAACAACTTAATGAAAGAATTGACATAAAAAGAAAAGGAATAAAAGAAATAAAGTGTTTCAAAATTAATTAATAAATCAATGAAGTTTAGTATTAAATATCTTTGGAAATATTTTAAAAGCTAATTTATTAACATCTTTAATATTGATTGACAGTCGATCTAAAATAAGGGGCATTAGCTCCTTTTTTAATGTCAAATACTAAAGCCATAGAAGATTTAATTAATGGTTATGCAACCAGTGAAGATTCTTCTTTTCTAATACCAAACGTAACTGAGGATTTTTTAGCTGTAAGACCAAGTGGAAATCCAATATCTGCTAAGGGATTAGTGGGAATGTTTGATAGTAAAGACTTAGTTGCAGAATCATCAGAACTAATCAAAACCCACAAAATTGAAATTTACGGTGAGATAGCTTACGCAGTTTTTACTTTAAATGAAATCTTCAGCTATAAAGGAAATAAAAATAAAGATCTTTCAACTTATACTTGCATTTTTAAAAATGAAAATGGTACTTGGAAGTATTCTTGGATGCAAAGATCTCAAGGCACTACTGATATGACCACATGGGAATAAATGAAACGATTACTACTCCCACCACTGTTCAAACTATTCAACAAAAGCACCTTCTTTTCATCACTAAATCAAAATACCTGCCCTGTCTTGGATGCTGAAGAGATAAAAAAGCAAGAACAAAATGAAGCTATTAAAAAGTTATATCCATAAAATTTAAACAGAAATATCTTAGGTCATATAAAAAGCTGTAGAACGATCATATGTACCCCATACCACCCATCACTTTCCTAAATAGGAACTTTGATGGATAATAAATTTATACCAAAAAGTTTGGATAACACGTCCTCCAGGCTAAAAAATTCGCTGAGATCCCTTGATATGACTGAAGAAAAGTTTTGGCTAATGAAAAGTGAGCCAGTCTGTCTATCACTAGGATCTCAAGGATTAATTATTTTTTACCCAAACTTTACCCAAACTTTTTTATTGATTCAGAGTTGATCTAATGCAGAGGGGGAATCTTTTTTTAACTTTTTCTTCCCGTTATTCTGCTTCTTCCTTAACTTCAATTGTGTTTACCTCTTCCAATTTTACTTCCTCTTCTTTTACTTCAACCTTTTTTAACTTTGGCTCTTCCGTTTTAACTTCAACTACTTTTGATGCTATAGATTCAAACTTTCCCTTAATAAAATTTACTATGAAGATTAATATTGGAACATGGGCTAGTCCACCCATTATCACTTTAGTTTCCGAATAATACATTTGTAAGTTAAAGAGAACTGAAATATTTAAGCATAAATTTAATTTTTAAATTGCTTTTATTAAGCCAATCAACATTAATAATCATTGTCTTGATTAGTAGATCAATAATCTTGCTATTAATTGAATAGAGACTTTTTTTTTAAATGCCATTAGATGTATTTCTAATGAACATGTGTGTTGTAGTTATAGCCTTGCTTATCAGAAGAGAAATTCAACTTAAAAAAGAGAGATAAATTATGAAGACACAAATTTTCAAAGAGCATTACATTCCAAATGTCCATGCTATTACTCTTTTACTGATGCTGCTTCTATGTCTTTGGTTACCTTTAGCCCTCAGATTCTTATTAATTATTTAGTCGAACAAATTAGTTAATATTATTACCAATAAACTCAGCCATATCAAAATTTTATCCAAACTTTTACAGACTAAATAACTAACCGAGATTGAATTCGGTTGTAAATAAGGAAACACTTAAATATTAAACTCTGTGATAAATAGTCTTAAATGACAAAGACGCAAAACATGAGAGCGAAGTTCAGCAGCAAGCTAAGTGTCTTGGAAGTAATCTTCATTAATTAAAAAGGTTTTTGTACTCGTGTGTAGGAGTGCGGGGTTAACCTTGAAACCGCTAGGCTCAAGTCCTTACAAAAAGGACAAGTCCTTAGACCACTTATACCTAAGAAACACACTCATCACAAGTAAAAATAACTTGATTGACAGTCGATCTAACCTCGACCCTACTTTTTTAGATAAAGTACCTATATTTTCTTTTTGATTTAAAAGTTATTATTTTTGCAAATAACGGGATTAAAAAAATGATGAAACTTGCGATCATTTTCTTACCAATTGTCTTTGCACTTATATGGGCTCTGTTTATTGGGTTAAGAATAAATAGAGTAGAAACTAGAGATGGAAAGAGAAAATTAGTTAATTATTAAAGGATTTTCCTCAGATAACAATCTTATTTTTATCTAGTTATTCAAAATCTTCTCCGGTTTGACTTTCACCTTCCCTTTTCCAATAGTCCTCATATTTTAAATTTCTTTTTTGATAATCTAATGCGTTCATGTTCTTATCGAGTATGGCAAAAGGAGAATTAGTAAATTTCATGGCATAACACCTCTAAAAAAAATAGTTTATTGAATATCTAATAGATATGAGATTTTATTTATCTCAAGTAACTAGATCCTCTATAAGTAAGCTTTATTGTTTTCTCTTCTTGGCTCTTGCAATATACGAAAGATTTGCCGTTAAAATACATGTTTACCATGATGCAGCTCCTTGTCTTGATCAAGTCCCCGTCCTATGGCTTGATTCGTACTGCGGTCTATCTAATAGTAGATCGGACGATTTGGTAGCATTTACTACACTTTATTTATAGAGTATTTATACTCAGTTGTCAACCCTTAAGATTAAAATTCTCAGTCGCAATAGACTAAACAATGCTGATTAGTTGGATGTTCTCTACATTCCCTCTTCCAATAGTCTTCAAATAAATGGTTATCTCTATCAAGATTTCTTGTTATTTCTTCCATTCTGTTTCCAGCATAATTAAATGCTTTTAGGTATCTTGGAAGGATTGTGAATTGATTGAATAGTTTCATTTAGACCTCCTAGATCCATACTTATATTGTCCTCCTATAGCCTTGAAATTTATAGGTCGGTTTGAGGAACTATTAGGTACGGGAAGAGGTATATATTTTGAATCAAAAAATACTTAAGCAGTCCTAAAATTAACACATGGTTGCCATGAGGCAGTTGAAGGGATACAACAGAAGCCAACCATAAATTATTAGAGATCAATTCAAGATTTAAAACACGCTCATTATTTAAAAAGAAAACTTCTCCACTATAGATAAAACTAAAATAAATCAGGATTTGAAAACAATGTAATCATAGATACCAACAGGTATTTAACTAATTGATTATATATTTAACACACGAGTTAACCCGTTCCAATTTGTTGACTCTGAGGTTTTACCGTTGATTCCTTATCTTCTGAAAGTTGTTCCTTGCAGCTTTAGATTCAAAAACGGTCTTTATTTAATCTAAACCATGCAAAAGAAAATCGTAAAAAAATATGCTGAATTAATGCATCATGCGCAACAAGCTACTGGAAGAAAAGAAGCAGTTGAACTAATACATAAAGCAGCAAAGTTAAAAACTAAATTTGATAATTACGAGATGATGTGATCATCTACAAAGCAATTTTCCCAAATAAGAATGTCATTGTTAAATAAATTCTCGATTAAAGATATCATTCTCTCAAGCAAAGAGGCATATCAAAAGGAACTCAAGAACAAAGGTGTGGGTTCAGAAATAGGTAAGTCATTATTTAGTAAATTCTCGATTAAAGATTTTTCCTTCAATATTTCCAACAGATAAGCGTAATTTATAAAGGGGTACCGTCATGATATATAGAGGAAAGGGGTACACTTTCCTAAATAGAAACTTTGTTGGATAATAAATTTATACTAAAAAAGTTTGGGTAAAGCCTCATGGAAGCCCAAAAAATCGCCCAAATCCCCTGATATGACTGAATAAAAGTTTTGGCTAATGAAGTGGGTACTTGATGCTAAAAACTAAAGCCTTCCAAATCCCTTAATTCTTTTTTCTGTTTTATATCCTGCTTGTACGAATTGAGTATTATCAGTCCCGACATCATAAAGAGTATAATTTTTTCCTGCCCCAATACCAATAACAGCTTTTTGAGGAACTTTCTGCTCTTTCTTACGATTTCCATTTAAATCTTCTACTTCAGAATTAACAATCCCCTCTGTCAATTCCAAGTGAAACTGTTGTTTACTTCTTGCAGTAAATAATCTGTTTACCTGAAGACGTGTAAGTCTATCAAGGAGTGTCAGTGGCGGCGTATCTAGTGTTAAATTTTCGCCAACATCTTTTGAGCTTCCGTGAATCAAACCACAATCAAGTTCAACAAATCCAAATTGAAGTGCTGCTATCCAATCAAGAAATGATTTGTCTACAGCATTCGTAAGAGACTTAACTACTTCTTCACCCTTATTTATTCTCAAAGCTTCAGCTCTTTGATCACCACGGTAACCACTTTCCAAGAGGATTTGTTCTTCCCACCAACCATATATGCACCATGGTTGTAAATCATTACTTTTTGGATTAATTAACCTATGGAGAAGCCTATTACAGTTTTTTTCAGGACCTATCATATCCCCCAAAACAAAAAGAGTTATATTACCAGGAGTTTTTTTTAAGTCTTTTTGAATTAGT
>CACKJL010000018.1 GCA_902600395.1 uncultured Prochlorococcus sp.
ACGACATCACTGTTAGCAAGACATTTTTTTAGATCATTAATTGTTCTATTTTTTGCCCAGAAAGCATTGGTATCTAATAATTTTTGTAGCTTAATTAATCCGTTTGTTGGTTTAAGATTAGGACCTAATCCAAAAACTCTTAATCCTAAAGCTCCTTTGGCATGTTTGATTACAGATATTTCTTTCATTTATTAAAAAGATTTTTGAAAAGTGATGTCAGTTAGGTTATTTTTGTGACTTCAATCTAAATACCTTAATCGATCGTTTCTATAAAATAAAGAGATGATAGTTTTCTTCATTCTGTTGCAACGCACTAATTTATAATGTTTGTAATAAGATGAATTTTTTAAGGACTTTGACTTATGCTAAAACTTTTGTTGGGAGATCCGAATACACGAAAGTTAAAGTGCTATCAACCTATAGTGGAAGAGATAAATTTTTTAGAAGAAGAAATTTCTCAATTGACTGATGATGAGCTCAGAAAAGAAACTCAAAAACTTAAATCAAATATTTCAACAGAATTAGATTTTAAAAAACAAAAAGAACTTCTAAAAGAATTTCTTCCTAAAGCTTTTGCAATCGTAAGAGAAGCAAGTAAACGTGTTCTTGATATGAGACACTTTGATGTTCAATTAATAGGCGGGATGGTTTTAAATGAGTGTCAAATTGCTGAGATGAAGACTGGAGAGGGAAAAACTCTTGTCGCAACATTACCTTGTTATTTAAATGCTCTTACGGGGAAAGGTGTTCATGTTGTTACTGTAAATGATTATTTAGCTAGAAGGGATGCAGAGTGGATGGGACAAGTTCATCGTTTTTTAGGTTTATCAGTTGGTTTAATTCAGCAAGATATGAATCCAATTGAGAGAAAGAAAAATTATGATTGTGATATAACTTATGCCACAAATTCAGAATTAGGATTTGATTATTTAAGAGATAATATGGCTACCGATATTAGTGAGGTAGTTCAAAGAAAATTTAATTACTGCGTAATTGATGAGGTTGATTCAATATTAATTGATGAAGCAAGAACGCCTCTAATCATTTCTGGCCAAGTTGAAAGACCACAAGAAAAATATCAAAAAGCTGCAGAATTATCTCTCGCATTAGTCAAAGCAAAAGAATTAAGTAAAGATGGTATTGATCCAGAAGGAGATTATGAAGTTGATGAAAAACAAAGAAGTTGTATATTAACTGATCAGGGTTTTGCAAAATGTGAAGAGTATTTGGGAGTCAATGATTTATATAATCCTCAAGATCCTTGGGCTCACTATATAACTAACGCTTTAAAAGCCAAAGAATTATTTATTAAAGATGTGAATTATATTATTAAGAACGATGAGGCTGTCATAGTTGATGAATTTACTGGTAGGGTAATGCCAGGAAGACGTTGGAGTGATGGACAACATCAGGCAATAGAAGCGAAAGAGAATCTTAAAATTCAGCCTGAGACTCAAACATTAGCCTCCATAACCTATCAGAATTTTTTCCTTTTATATCCCGGTTTAGCAGGAATGACGGGAACTGCAAAAACTGAGGAGGTTGAATTTGAAAAAACTTATAAATTAGAATCAACAGTTATACCGACAAATCAAATAAGAAAGAGACAAGATTGGTCTGATCAAGTATTTAAGACAGAGATTGGTAAATGGAAAGCCGTTGCCAAAGAAACTGCACAAATTCATAGAGAGGGTAGACCTGTTTTAGTTGGGACAACAAGTGTGGAAAAAAGTGAATTATTAAGTTCACTTTTATCTGAAGAAAAAATCCCACATAATTTATTAAATGCTAAGCCAGAGAACGTTGAACGTGAGGCAGAAATTGTTGCTCAGGCAGGGAGAGCAGGTGCTGTTACTATTGCGACTAATATGGCTGGAAGGGGAACAGATATAATTCTTGGCGGTAATAGTGACTATATGGCAAGGCTTAAATTAAAAGACATTTTAATTCCTTTGTTAGTTAAGCCTGATAATGAGCATAAGCCACCAATACCTAAACAAAGAAATTCAAAATCTAAGGGAGGTTTTTCTACAAAAGCTCGTTCAAATTTAAAAAAGAACATTTCAAATTCTTCAGCAAGTCTTTTCCCTTGCAAACTAGATGAAGCAATTGAAAAGAAACTCTCGATGTTATGTGATGAACTTGTTAAAAATTGGGGAGATAGACAACTTTCTGTCTTAGATCTTGATGACAGGATAGCTACAGCCGCAGAAAAAGCACCAACTGATGATAACTTGATAAAGCTTTTGAGAGAATCTTTATCTGATGTAAAAAAAGAATATGAAAAAGTATTGATTCATGAAGAAGAAAAAGTAAGAGAAGCTGGCGGTTTACATGTCATTGGTACTGAGAGACACGAATCAAGAAGGGTGGATAATCAACTTAGAGGTAGAGCAGGAAGACAAGGTGATCTTGGAAGTACAAGATTCTTTTTATCTTTAGATGATAATTTATTAAGGATTTTTGGGGGTGATAGAGTAGCGAACCTAATGAATGCTTTTAGGGTTGACGAAGATATGCCTATTGAGTCAGGAATGCTTACTAGGTCTCTAGAAAGTGCTCAAAAGAAAGTTGAAACCTACTATTACGATATTCGAAAACAAGTGTTTGAATACGACGAGGTAATGAACAATCAAAGAAAAGCAGTTTATGGCGAAAGACTGAGAGTATTAAAAGGCATTGATTTAAAGAGACAGGTAATAGGATATGGAGAAAGGACAATGATTGAAATTGTAGATGCTTATATTAATCCTGATCTTCCTCCTGAAGAATGGAATATTGATCAATTAATTTCTAAAGTCAAAGAATTTATATATTTATTAGATGATCTTAAATCTGATGATATTAATTTACTGTCCATAGAAGAATTAAAAAACTATCTTCAAGAGCAGTTGCGAATAGCTTATGATTTAAAAGAAACACAAATAGAAAAGATTCGTCCAGGATTAATGAGAGAAGCTGAAAGATTTTTCATTTTGCAGCAAATCGATAATTTATGGCGAGAACATCTTCAATCCATGGATTCCTTGAGAGAATCAGTTGGATTAAGAGGTTATGGTCAAAAAGATCCATTAATCGAATATAAAAATGAAGGATATGATATGTTTCTCGAAATGATGACTAATATGAGACGAAATGTTATCTATTCAATGTTTATGTTTCAACCTAAAACTGATGTTAATGAAACAAATTAAATTAATATTTAATCATCTCCAAGAAATTCAAAAATTTCTTTGTCTTTAAGACTTTGAGAATCACCTAGTTTAGAAATATCAATAGATTCTGAGCTTGCTATACATTGTAGAGCTTTTTGTAATTTAAGAATTTCATTTTCAAGAGAGTCTATCCTATCCATTAAGTTTTTAATCACATTAGCTTCTGCATCTGGTAAGGCAGAGTGAGCTAGAGGATTTACTTTGACACCACTTTGATGCACCACTCTGCCTGGAACTCCAACTACAGTACTATTCCCCTCTACATTCCGAACAACTACTGAGCCAGCACCAATACGGGTATTAGATCCTACTGTGATGGATCCAAGAACTTTTGCACCTGCTCCAACTACAACATTTTCCATTAAGGTTGGGTGTCTTTTGCCATGGCTTTTACCAGTGCCTCCTAATGTCACGCCTTGATAAAGCAAACAGTTATTTCCTATCTCAGCTGTTTCACCAATAACAACGCCCATCCCATGGTCTATGAAAACCCTTCTACCAATTTTTGCTCCAGGATGGATTTCGATACCTGTTGCTAGCCTATTAAGATGACTGAGTAAGCGGGGAATCAAAGGAATCTTTAATTGCCATAATTTATGTGTAAACCTATGTATAACTATTGATTGAAAGCCCGGGTAGCAAAGAAATATCTCTATTATTCCTCTTGCGGCGGGATCTCTCTCTCTGATAATTTCTATATCTGATTTAAAAGTTTTTAATACCATGGTCTAATTAATAACTCCTATTTCTTTTTTTAATTGATTTATTGTTTCGATACTTAAATAATTTTTAGCACATATTATTTGAGGTAATCTCATCAACTGAGAACGATTTTTTAATAATGTGTTTTCTACAACTGATAAACTAGGTCCATCACACACTATATGGTTCGAAGCCTTCAAAAGTGAGAGTAATCTGTTGTTATTGTCTGAAAGTGCCGTCATAAGCATTAATTCGCTACCACGCATGCTGTGTATAATAACTTCTGCTGCTCTCAATAAACCAGGGCTTATACTAACAATACCTACACAACTTCCAGCATTTAACTCCTTGAGAATTTTTAATTCTTTTTGAAAGTCGCTCAAGTCAACTGCAATAGCGCGAACTCCATGTTGCTTAGCAACTTTTTCTAGAGGCTGTAAAAAATATCTGCTTGTGACAATCGTACCATTATTTGAATTACTCAAAACTTTTTCTAATTCTTCCATAGGAACAACCTCTACTGGTACATTAACTGTTGTAGAAAGGTCTTCTGCTATTAACATTGAAGCCCCAATATCCTCTCTAGGAGTACTGACTATGATTCTTGATCCGCACTTAATGCGCCAGTCAATTTCATTGGTCAATATTTCTCTCGCCTCTTGTAAAGTGCATCCAAGACTTATCAAGTTGTTAATTACCTTCTTTGCTTCTTGATCTGGTGCATTACTTATTTTATTTTTTGAGTAAAATGATTTTTTAAATTCTCTTTTAGTAAGATTATCTCTTACATATATACCTGATCCAGCTATTGCTTCAACAACTCCATCTATTTCCAGTTGCCTGTAAACTTTGCTTATAGTATTCCGATGGAGTCCAGTCTGCATCGCTAGTTGTCTCGTACTAGGAAGTCTGTGTCCTGGAGGATAATGTCTTGCTGCAATTGCAAAACAAATTTGATTATATAGTTGAGTAGATGCTGGGATATCACTTTCTTGTTGAATATGGAATCTCACTTGGTAAAAATCCTGACTAATTTATTTTTGATGATAGTGACACTTTAACATTCGTCATATCTTATAGTAACAACTTCTCAATCATCATCTTTTTTAATTAGAGGAGTTTTTCGAGGGCTTAAAAACATAATCATATTTCTTCCTTCTCTTTTTGGTTTTTGTTGAACTTCTGATTGCTCTTCTAAATCATTAGCCATTTTTAAAAGAAGTGTTTCAGCTAAATTTGAGTGTTGAATTTCTCTACCCCTAAAAAATACAGTACATTTTACTTTGTCTCCCGATTTTAAAAATCTTGTCGCTTGACCTATGCGGACATCATAATCATGCTTGTCAATTTTGTACCTCATTTTTACTTCTTTAACTTCTGTTTGATGAGATTTTTTCTTTGTTTCTTTAGCTTTTTTCTCTTGTTCAAATTTATATTTTCCGTAGTCCATTATCCTGCAAACAGGAGGATTTGCTTTTTCGCTCACCAAAACTAAATCAAGTTCTCTTTGAGATGCTATTTCTAATGCTTTTAATCTATCTATGACACCTAATTGTTTTCCATCTGAATCAACGACTCTCAATTGAGGGTATTTTATTCTTTCATTTATATTTGGCAGCTCTCTAACGGGAGCTCGGCGGTCAAAGCGTGGGCGTGGTGGCATTCAGTTAATTTAATAAATTGATTGGATGACGAATAAAATCTATTTTTATAGAGTTAGCTTAAAAAAGACTCTATCTTGATTATTGCATCTTTTAGCAGGTTTTTGTTATTAAGCCAAAGAGGATTATTTTTATTACGAAACCAAGTCTTTTGTCTTTTTGCAAATTGGATCGTTTTTGTCGTAGTTAATTCAATCGCTTTGTCAATTGTTGAATGGTTATTTAAAACATCCCTAGCTTCTCGATAACCTATAGTTTCTAATATTGGCAAATTAAATCCGTATTTAGAAATAATATGGTTCGTCTCCTCAATAATTCCAGATGAAAACATATTTTTTGTTCTTTGTAAAATTCTTTCTTTTAAATTTTCTCTATCTAATCCAAGCTCTAGTATCCTCCATTCAGGCGGTTTTTGAACTTTCAGAGTTGACAAAGGTTTACCTGTTACATAAAAGACTTCTAAAGCTCTAATTGTTCTAATGTGGTCAGCAAAATTGATTTTTTTTGTTGATAATGGATCGCAATTTTTTAATAAGTCCCAACATTTTTCCTGACCAAGTTCTTCTAATTGCATTCTCAAATTTTTTTGAGGAGGGACATCTGGCACAAAAAATCCTTTTGTTATTGAGTTCATATACAACCCACTCCCTCCAACAAGAAAAGGTAAATTATCTTGCTTAATTTCTCTTTTTATTGATTTTTGAGCAATTTCTTGAAATTGTTTCACATTAATTTGATGGATTGGTTCCTCAATATCTAATAAAAAATGCTTTATTTGTTGTTGTTGTTGTTTAGAAGGCTTGGCTGTTCCAATATCCATAGACTTATAAATTTGCCTTGAATCGATATTATGTATACGAGTTTTAAAATATTCTGCAATTTCAATAGCTAATTCAGTTTTGCCACTTGCAGTAGGCCCAATTAAAATTATTACATGAGGTTGAAATGAAGACATATGAATTTCTGAAGAAAAAAATATTAGCTATATAATTAAAGTGATTAAATTTTTCATTGACTTCGAGCCTTTATCTTATTGCAGTGGTAAGTTTAACAAAAGACCTTTTAAAATAACATTTTAAAAGTTTAATATTTTTTTTATATTAAATGAGTGAGGACAAAAGATCTAATAAAATCTCAAATGATTATGGCGCGGAACAGATTCAGGTTTTAGAAGGGTTAGAACCAGTTCGAAAACGTCCTGGGATGTATATAGGATCTACAGGACCTAGGGGATTACATCATTTAGTATATGAGGTAGTTGATAACTCAGTTGATGAAGCGCTTGCAGGACATTGTGATCATATAGAAATAGTCCTTCGAGCAGATGGTTCTGCTTTAATTTCTGATAATGGACGAGGTATTCCAACAGATATTCATCCAAGAACAGGAAAAAGTGCCTTAGAGACTGTACTAACTGTTCTTCATGCAGGAGGTAAATTTGGAAGTGGTGGTTATAAAGTTTCAGGCGGTTTGCATGGAGTAGGAATATCTGTAGTTAATGCTTTAAGCGAATGGGTTAATGTGACTGTCTATAGGGATGGTCAAGAATTTAATCAAAGATTTGAAAAAGGGGTGTCAAAGGGTGAATTGCAAAGTAAAAAGCAGACTGACAAACCATCTAAGAAAGGTACAACTATTTGCTTTAAACCCGACAAAGAAATTTTTTCTGGAGGAACTGAGTTTGAATATACTCTTCTTTCATCTAGATTGAGAGAACTAGCTTACCTGAACGGCGGAGTAAAAATTGTCTTTAGGGATGAAAGAAATCAATTATCAGATGGTTCTTTTAAAGAAGACATTTACTTATATCAAGGAGGTATTAAAGAATATGTTGAATACATGAATGCTGAAAAAGATTCTATTCATCCTGAAATAATTTATGTTGACTCACAGAAAGACAATGTCTATGTAGAAGCAGCTTTGCAATGGTGTTCAGATGTATATTCAGATAATATCTTGGGATTTGCAAATAATATTAGAACTATTGATGGAGGAACTCATATAGAAGGGCTAAAAACAGTTCTCACAAGAACTTTCAATAATCTTGCAAAAAAGAGAGGTAAAAGAAAAGATATTGAAAAAAATTTAGCTGGCGAAAATATTAGAGAAGGCTTGACTGTTGTTTTATCGGTAAAAGTACCAGATCCCGAATTTGAAGGGCAAACAAAAACAAAATTAGGAAATACCGAAGTAAGAGGAATTGTGGATTCTCTCATTGGTGAGGCTCTCACAAAATATATGGAATTCAATCCTGGAGTTTTGGATTTGATTCTTGAAAAAGCAATTCAATCATTTAATGCAGCAGAAGCTGCCAGAAGAGCCAGAGAATTAGTAAGAAGAAAAAGTGTTCTTGAAAGTTCTACTTTGCCAGGTAAATTAGCAGATTGTAGTTCTAGAGATCCCTCAGAATCAGAAATTTATATAGTTGAAGGTGATTCCGCTGGAGGTTCCGCAAAACAAGGACGAGATAGAAAATTTCAGGCTATTTTGCCTCTAAGGGGTAAAATTCTTAATATTGAAAAGACTGACGATACTAAAATTTATAAAATACAGAAATACAATCATTAATAACAGCTCTAGGATTAGGAATAAAAGGAGAGGAGTTCGACGAGAGCTCTTTGAGATATCATAGAGTTGTCATTATGACGGACGCTGATGTTGACGGTGCTCATATAAGAACTTTATTATTGACATTTTTTTATAGATACCAAAGAGAACTTGTTGAGAAAGGCTTTATATACATTGCTTGTCCCCCTTTATATAAAGTTGAAAGAGGTAAGAATCATAATTACTGTTATAACGAGAATCAATTAAAGGATACAATCGAAGGTTTTGGAGAAAAAGCAAATTATAATATCCAAAGATTTAAGGGATTAGGAGAGATGATGCCAAAACAATTATGGGATACAACGATGAATCCTCAAACTAGAATGATGAAAAGGGTTGAAATCGAAGATGCACTTGAGGCTGACAGAATATTCAATATATTAATGGGAGATAAAGTTGCACCAAGAAGAGAATTTATTGAAACTCATAGTAGCAACTTAGATTTGGCAACTTTAGATATATGATTAATAATCTCCTCAAGAATTTTTGCTTAATTACTTTCGCATTAATTGCTCCAATTACATTACCTGCTGGGGGAATCCAAAAAAGTTTAAATCAAAATAAGTTTCCTCATAATATAGATGAAATTATATTGACTTCCAATACTTCTCTTTATGCTTGTCCCAAACTTCATGCTAAGGAATTATTAGTTCTTGATGTAGGTACAACTTTATCACTATTACGTAGCTGGAAAGTAAGCAAAAGAGAAACCTGGGTTAGGGTTGAATTAGCATCTAATAAATTTTTAGATGATCCCAATAAGATTTTAAAAGGCTGGATAAAAATGTAAATTTTGGATTTTAGTTCAATATTTATACTTCTATTTGGCAGTACTTTTGGATTGCTACTAAGAATATTTATACAAAACAATTTTAAAAAAAGTATAGGTTTTGATATACAAAATACTTCAATAGTAAATTTTTTATCATCTTTTTTTTTAGGCATTTTAGTAGCTTTAAATTTTATTAATAACGAAATATTAGTGTTATTTTATAGCGGTTTTTTAGGATGTTTTAGTACATTTTCTTCCTTTATATTTCAACTATTTATTCTTTTTAAGAAGAGAAAATTTCTAAGATTATTTTTTCACTATATTGAAGTGATAATTATTTCTTTCCTTTTCTTTTATTTAGGTTATTTTCTTATTAAGTTTTTTTAAAGTGAAAATAAATAATTTTATTTATATTCTTTTAGCTGCTTACCTAGCTACTTTTTTAAGATTAACTATAAATAATAACTTTTTAATTTCAATCATTGGATCATTTTTAGTTGGTTTTTTAATCAGTAAAAGATTAAGTTATAAAATTGAAAAAATCTTTTTGAGTGGTTTTTTTGCTTGCTTTACATCGTTTAGTGGATTTATATATTTTTTGTACAAAATATTAGATCAAGGGGAGTGGATAAAATTTATAATATTTTTTAATTTAATCATTATCGGAAATTTATTGGCAATGTTGATCGGGTTCTTGATAAGTAGAAAAATTACTTAGATTTCATATAATGGAGGTATTACCTTGGTAAGGGATAATATTTATGAATGAAAATAATCTTGAAACAGTTACATCCCTATCTTCAGATTTAAGTTCACGAGAAAATATTACTTTTCAACTTGAGGAATTGCTTATTGCGGGAAATTATGATGAGGCAAAGTTACTGTTAGAGCCATCCCAACCTGTTGATATTGCAGATGCTATTGGAAGCCTTCCACAAATATTACAGGCATTGGCATTTCGATTATTAAAGAAAAATGAAGCTATTGAGGTTTATGAATATTTAGATCCAGTAGTTCAGCAAACTTTATTAGAAAGACTTCGTTCAGGAGAAGTTTTAGAAATAGTTGAAAGAATGTCTCCTGATGACAGGGTTCAACTCTTTGATGAATTGCCTGCAAAAGTTGTACGAAAATTCTTATCTGCTCTTAGTCCTGGTGAAAGAAAGGTAACAGCTGAATTACTTGGATA
Organism: uncultured Prochlorococcus sp.; assembly: GCA_902600395.1. Taxonomy (GTDB): domain Bacteria; phylum Cyanobacteriota; class Cyanobacteriia; order PCC-6307; family Cyanobiaceae; genus Prochlorococcus_A. The sequence goes on from CACKJL010000018.1 coordinate 10,147, forward strand.
TGAGCCTGAAACTGCTGGAAGATTAATGACAACTGAATTTATTGATCTCAAAGAGATGCAAACAGCTGCTGAGGCCCTATCTTTAGTTAGAAAAAGAGCCCCATTTACTGAAACAATCTATAGTTTATATGTTACGGATAAAGAAAGACATTTAACTGGTATTCTCTCTTTAAGAGACCTTGTAACCGCTGACCCTTCAAAGCCAATTGGAGACGTTATGACAAGAGATGTAGTTAATATCTCTACTAATACGAATCAAGAAGAGGTTGCTAGAGCAATACAAAGATACGATTTTTTAGCTCTCCCAGTTGTTGATAAGGAAAAAAAGACTTGTTGGGATAGTAACTGTCGATGATTTAATTGATGTTATCGAACAAGAAGCAACAAGAGACATTTATGCTGCGGGGGCAGTACAATCTGGCGATGAAGATGATTATTTCCAAAGTAGTTTGTTTACGATTGCTCGAAGAAGAATTTTATGGCTATTAATTTTGGTTTTAGCAAATGGATTAACGACCAAAGTTATAGCTATGAATGATCAAATATTAAAAGAAATTGTTTTATTAGCTGCATTTATTCCACTACTTATAGGTACTGGGGGGAATGTTGGTGCTCAAAGTTCAACGGTGGTTATTCGAGGTTTAAGTACTCAGAAATTGAAGTCTCTTGGTGCGATTAAGGCAGTACTTAAAGAAGCAATAACAGGTGCTCTTTTGGGCGTTTTCATGATGCTTGTAGTATTTCCCTTCGCTTGGTGGCAAGGAGAAGGGCCTTTAATAGCATCTGCGGTGGGAATAAGTTTAATATCCATAACAACTTTAGCTGCTACAACAGGAGCGATCCTCCCTTTGTTGTTTGCCAGAATGAAATTGGATCCAGCCTTAATGTCTTCCCCTTTCATCACAACCGTTACTGATATTGCTGGTGTATTTATTTATCTCAGTACAGCAAAATGGTTATTAAGCTCTTCATTAGGCTAAATGCAGTAGGTATTTATTCTCATTTTTGTAAAAATGTGGATTTTTATGTTTAACTTTACATTTCTTAATGGTATTGTTTACAAAACATCATTCAACTTTCATGTCTTCTGAAACAATAAGTGAAAATAAAATAGCGTCAATCGCAAGTCTAAAAGCTAGTAATGATGTAGATCTAGTTCGATCATATTTGAGGGATATCGGAAGAGTTCCATTACTATCCCATGAGCAAGAAATTACTCTAGGTCGCCAAGTTCAAGAATACATGCAAGTTGAAAGAGCAGAATTGGAAATTATTGAATTAACAGGAGAGAAGCCTAGTGTTGATGAATTATCGACCAAATTAAACTTATCTACTTCCATAATTAAAAAAAGATTGAGAGCTGGACAGAGAGCTAAAGAAAGGATGGTTGCAGCAAATTTAAGGTTGGTAGTAAGCGTTGCAAAAAAATATACAAAAAGAAACATGGAACTTTTGGATTTAATTCAAGAGGGAACTATAGGATTAGTAAGGGGAGTTGAAAAATTTGATCCAGCCAGAGGATATAAGTTTTCAACATATGCATATTGGTGGATTAGACAAGGCATTACAAGAGCAATAGCTGAAAAAAGCAGGGCGATAAGGCTACCAATTCACATAACTGAAATGTTGAATAAGTTAAAAAAAGGTCAAAGAGAGCTCAGTCAAGAAATGTCTAGAACTCCAACTGTGACTGAACTTGCTAAATACGTAGAGCTTCCTGAAGATGATGTTAAGGATTTGATGTGCAAAGCTGGGCAGCCAGTTAGTCTTGAAACCAAAGTTGGCGATGGAGAAGACACTGTTTTACTAGATTTACTTGCAGGGGGGCGAGGATTTGCCAGATGAACAAATAGAGATGGATTGTATGAGAGGTGATCTGCATTCTCTTTTACATCAATTACCTGATCTTCAATGTAGAGTATTAAGAATGAGATATGGAATGGATGGTGATGAGCCAATGTCTCTTACAGGTATAGGAAGGGTATTAGGGATAAGTAGAGATCGAGTGAGAAATCTAGAAAGAGATGGATTAAGAGGTTTAAGAAGACTCAGTGACAATGTAGAAGCTTACTTTGTTTCTTGAATAAATTCATATATTAGATTATTTGTTTTTTCAGGTTCTTCATCATGAGGACAATGACCAGCCCCATTAATAATATCTAATCTTTTTATATTTTTGAATTGTTTCTTCCATTCTCTTGCTTCATTTAAAGATTCCCAAGGATCTTTTTCTCCCCAAATCAATTGGATTGGAGCATCAACCTTATCGAAAAGGTCAGTCGCGAGATAGTCATTAAATAAATTAATAAAACCACGAAATGCTTCTTTAGAGTTTTTCCTTTGGGAGGGTTGATAAAGTATTTCAATCAATTCTTTATCGATATTTTTTCCTGAAGGGTAAGCTTGTTCAAGTATTTTCTTAATAACTTTTGGATTAGCAGCTCTTGTAAAAAGTGTGTTGCTAATTACTCTTTGTCTTACGATTGTTTTAAGGATGGGTCTTAGTAGATTCATTAATATATCACTTTTTTTTAAACGTTTATCATCCATAGTTCTTTGTGCACAATCAATCAAAATTACACCTTTGCAATTATTTTTGAGAATTTCAGCAGCTTTCAATCCAATAACACCACCAATTGAATTTCCTACTAAGTAAACAGGAGATTTTATTACCTCTGCACAAAATTTTGAAATTTGATTACCCCATAAGTCAAATGAATATTTAATTGAATTTTCTTTTTCAGCTTCGTAATCTAATAAGGCACTAGGCTGACTGCTTTTCCCAAATCCTAATAAGTCAATTGCGTAGCAGTTAGACAATTTCCCAAGAAAATCTTGATTATATCTCCAGTGGTTTTTTGATGCCCCAAATCCATGAATTAATAAAATATTGATATTTTTTTCAGAAGTAGATTCTTTTGATAAAGACCAGGAAATTTCCCAATTTTTCCATTTCCAAGTTTCAGATTTATTTAAAGACACTATAAATTTGATTTTAATTAAACTTTAATTCAAAAAAAAATTATTCGTTTTTAATAAATTATTCTTAGTTAAGAAAAAGCGTTCATTTTATGAAGAAGAAAAAGGTCATATGTATTGGAGAGGCTTTAATAGACAGAATCAGAAATAAGTCAAATCAAGGATTTGCAGATTTTCTTGGTGGTGCGCCCGCTAATGTTGCTTGTGCATTGAGAAAATTAAAAATAGATTCAACATTTATAGGAAGTTTGGGTAGTGATGATTATGGAAAAAAATTCATTACGCAATTTAATGAATTAGATGTAAATTTAGATTTTTTGCAATTAGATAAAGATGCATCTACTCGCGTTGTTAATGTAGATAGAGATCAATTTGGAGATCGTTTTTTTGCGGGCTTTGAGGAAAGTTCTCATTCGTGCTTTGCAGACGAAGTGCTTAGTAAGAAATTAATAGAAAAAGAAATTTTAAATTTGGAGAAATCTTTTCTAGAAACAAAATATTTGGTTACAGGAACGATCTTATTATCATCTCCAATATCAGCAGAGACTATTTTTTTTATTCTTGAACAGGCAAAGAAATCTGAAGTCCAAATAGTTATTGATTTGAATTGGAGAGAGGTCTTTTGGGATCATTCAAGCTTTTCATCAGAAATTAGTAAAGCTGCGAGAGTTAATTTAATCAAAAATTTTTTAAATCATGCAAATGTTTTAAAACTTGCCAAGGAAGAAGCAACTTTGTTTTTTGAGAATGAAAACCCCTCGCTAATATCTCAACAATTGTCTAATAGACCAGATGTTATAATAACCGACGGCAAAAATCCTGTTGGATGGTATATCAATGGATTGCAGGGAATTACCGAAACTCCTTCTTCGCAAAAAATTGTTGATACAACTGGTGCAGGCGATGCTTTTCTAGCTGGCTTAATTTCAAAATTAATTTCTTCTGGCTACCCTTCAAATAAACTAGAGATAGAAGATTGCATTAAGTTCGCAAGTGTTTGTGGATTATTAACTTGTCTTGGTGAAGGCGCTATCGAGCAACAGCCATATTATGAGAATGTTAATAAATTTTTGGGATCTCTTATTTGGTAGTGTCTTCCAAAATTTTTTGCATAACTAATTTCTATTTTCCAGAAATTATCAATAACTGGTTCTATTAATTCTGGCCATTCAATGACTAAAATAGCTTGTTTTTGTATTGCCTCTTCTTCTTCTGAAAAAAAAACTTCTTTTGCAGAAGAAATATTTTCTATCCTGTATAAATCAAGGTGAATTAGCGGGATTTTTCCCGAGCTATAGTGATGCGATAAAGCAAATGTAGGGCTTGTAATGTCCTCAGTGATTGATAAGCCTTTGGCAATCCCTTGCACAAATGAAGTTTTCCCAGCTCCAATTGGACCTTGTAATAAAACAATTGATTGGGGATTTAATTTGTGTGAGAGGTTTTTTCCTAAATTTAAAGTCTCTTTTAAATTTTCAACAAACACAAAATTAGGCAAAAATCATTTATAGTTTAGTAGATAATGTATTTACTAGATATGGTTATTGCAAATTCAGTTAAAACCTCTACACCTAATTATGTTATTTCTGACATATCTTTAGCAGATTTTGGTCGTAAAGAAATTAAAATTGCCGAAACTGAAATGCCAGGATTAATGGCACTAAGGGATAGATATCAATCTGAAAAGCCATTGAAAGGAGCAAAAATAGCTGGAAGTCTTCATATGACTATTCAAACAGCAGTCTTAATAGAAACTCTTGTTGATCTTGGTGCAGAAGTGAAATGGGCTTCATGCAATATTTTTTCAACTCAAGATCATGCTGCAGCAGCTATCGCAAATCAAGGAATTTCTGTATACGCAAAAAAGGGTGAAACTCTTGATGAATATTGGCAATATACCCACTATATCCTTGATTGGGGTACAGACTCCCCAAATATGATTCTTGATGATGGGGGCGATGCAACTGGCTTATTGATACTCGGCAGTAAAGCAGAAAAAGATTTATCTGTTCTAGATAATCCTGGTAATGAAGAAGAAATTGCTTTATTCAATTCTATTAAGTCTAAGTTGAAACATGATAGTAACTTCTATTCTAGGATTAAAACTAATATTATTGGTGTCACTGAAGAAACTACAACGGGAGTTGCAAGACTTTATCAACTGCAAAAGCAAAATGCTTTACCTTTCCCTGCTATTAACGTTAATGATTCAGTAACTAAGAGCAAATTTGATAATTTATATGGCTGCCGAGAATCTTTAGTTGATAGTATTAAGCGCGCAACTGATGTGATGATAGCTGGGAAGGTCGCTTTAGTAATGGGTTTTGGAGATGTAGGGAAGGGCTCGGCCCAGTCATTACGCGGACTTGGTGCAATCGTAAAAGTTGCTGAAGTCGATCCAATTTGTGCTCTTCAAGCAGCTATGGAAGGTTTTAGTGTTGTTACGCTAGATGATGTTGTGGAAGGTATAGATATCTTTGTTACGGCTACTGGTAACTATCAGGTAATAACACATGAAAATCTTCTCAAAATGAAAGATGAGGCGATAGTTTGTAATATTGGACATTTCGATAATGAAATTGATGTAGCTTCATTAAAAAATTATCAATGGGAAAATATTAAGCCGCAAGTTGATCACATAACTTTACCTAGTGGAAATAAAATCATCCTTTTAGCCGAAGGTAGATTAGTAAATTTAGGCTGCGCCACAGGCCATCCAAGCTTTGTTATGAGTAATTCTTTTACTAATCAAGTATTAGCTCAAATAGAACTTTTCAATAAGTCAGAGCAATATGCTAGAGAGGTTTATGTTTTACCAAAACATCTAGATGAAATGGTTGCTAGATTACATTTGGATAAAATTGGTGCAAAATTAACCAAATTAACCAAAGAACAGGCTGATTATATTAATGTCTCTGTTGACGGACCTTATAAACCCGAACTTTATAGATATTAAGATTGAGTTTAATTTTTGTAAATTTTCTTACTTCAATTCCTGATTTTATCAGTTTGGCTGTTGAAAAAAATTCAACAATCGCATACCTTACTATTTGTCTGGCTATGTTTTTAGAAAATATAATCCCTCCAATCCCTTCGGAAATAATAATGCCATTGGGAGGTTTTTTTGTTTATCAACAAAAATTAAATTTCTATATTTTAGTTTTTTGGGGATTACTTGGAACCATTTTAGGATCATTGCCTTGGTATTATTTAGGTAGATTAGTAAATGAAAAAAGACTTTCTGGTTTTCTAGATAAAAAGGGAAAATATCTAGGTATTTCTTCTAATGATCTAAATAAAAGTAAAAGGTGGTTTGATAAATACGGTGTTTCTTTAGTTTTTTGGGGCCGATTAGTACCAGGTATAAGAACTTTAATTTCAGTTCCCGCTGGCATAGAACTTATGCCATTAAAAAAGTTTTTGCTTTGGACTACTTTTGGTAGCTTGATATGGGTAGTACTTCTCACTTATTCGGGGTATTTATTTGGTGAAAACTATCTAATTATTCAAACTTACTTAGACCAGATCAAATATGTTGTAAAGCCAATTTTAATTTTAATTTTCTTATATTTTTTTATAAAACTACTTATTAGATTTTTAAAAAAATAGAGCTTAGAAAGGAATTTCACTTGAGTTACTGTTGTTAGAATATTGGTTATTATCAGAATCTTTTCGTGAGCCTAGTAAATTTAATCTATCTACCCTAACAACTGGTTTATATCTATCTTCTCCAGTATTTTTATCTTTCCAACTATCAATTTTAAAGCTTCCTGTAATTCCAATTAATGATCCTTTTTTCACATAATCTGCGGCTATTTGTGCTTGCTTGCCCCATACCTCTAAATTAAACCAATCTGGCTCTTCATCTCTGCTTCTCCTGTTAACTGCAAGCGCGAAATTCGCTACGATACTGCCTGATTCAAAATATCTAACATCTGGTTCTCTTCCTGCCCTGCCAACAAGGTTAATAGTGTTAATTTCCATAATTTTTTTTTTTTTAATACTACTCATATTTCCAGATTCTGCTCAAAGTTTTAAGTGCTATTCATAACCAAACGAAAGAATTCTGAGAGCTGACCAAAAAATAGATATATTATTTATAAAAAGAAATTCTTATTGTGATTTTTAACAGATTTAAATTTTCTAGAGATATTGGCATAGATTTGGGAACGGCCAATACTCTCATACACGTATCAGGAAAGGGCGTTGTTTTACAAGAGCCTTCTGTGGTAGCTATGGATTTAGAAGAAGGGATTCCATTAGCTGTTGGTAAAGAAGCAAAGTTAATGCTTGGAAGGACCCCTGGCAATATAAGAGCCGTAAGACCACTTAGAGATGGGGTTATTGCAGATTTTGATGCTGCAGAACAAATGATAAAAACATTTATTCAAAAATGTAATGAAGGTAAGGGAATAGTAGCCCCAAGAATAGTGATTGGTATTCCAAGTGGAGTAACTAGTGTTGAGCGAAGAGCAGTAAGAGAAGCTGGATTAGCGGGAGCTAGAGAAGTTCATTTAATTGATGAAC
>CACKJL010000019.1 GCA_902600395.1 uncultured Prochlorococcus sp.
CTTCCTTAAAGTTGATATAAAAGTAGAAAATAATTATAATTTGGGCTGACATTGTTAGTATGATCAGCTCACAGAAAAATAGTTTTTTGAAGGCTTACAAAGAAGGTAAAAATTTTATACCTATCGTTGAAACTTGGCCAGCAGATTTAGAGACTCCATTATCGACTTGGTTAAAATTATCTTCAAAAGATTCCCATGGTGTTTTTCTTGAATCTGTTGAAGGTGGGGAGAATTTGGGTAGGTGGAGTATTGTTGCTATAAAACCTCTTTGGGAAGCCGTTTGTTATGGGGAAGAAATAGTTAAAACTTGGAATAATGGTAAAACTGAAACACATAAAGGTGACCCTTTTAATATTTTAAAAAGTTGGACAAAGGAATATAAGTCAACCATGCTTGATGACTTACCATCAATTGGACAGTTATATGGCTCTTGGGGTTATGAATTAATAAATCGAATAGAACCAAGCGTTCCAATAAATGAAATGCCAGATGATAATATCCCCTATGGTTCCTGGATGTTTTTTGATCAAATAAAAAGATGTATTACTGCAGTCGTATATGCCGATACAACTTCTTTAAAAGAGTGCACAATTGAAGAGTTGTATTTAAATTCAATTTCAAAAATTCAGAAAACTAGAAATTTAATGAGAGTTCCCCTAAAAGAAAATGAGTTTTTAGATTGGAATGAAAATGAGAATTTGAATTTAGATCTAAAAAGTAATTGGGAGAAAAAAGATTTTGAGGATGCAGTTCTCTCTGCAAAAGAATACATAAGAAAGGGAGATATCTTCCAAATAGTTATAAGTCAGAGATTCCAAACTCAAGTCAATAATGATCCCTTTAGTTTATATAGAAGTTTGAGGATGGTTAATCCATCTCCATACATGTCATTTTTTGATTTCGGCTCATGGTATCTGATAGGTTCAAGTCCTGAAGTAATGGTTAAAGCAGAAAAAAATAAAAATAATCAGATTGTTGCAAGCTTAAGACCAATAGCTGGCACAAGACCAAGAGGTATTGATAATCAACAAGACTTGGAATTAGAAAAGGAATTATTAAAAGATCCAAAAGAGATAGCTGAACATGTAATGCTAATTGATCTTGGGAGAAATGATCTTGGAAGAGTTTGTGAAATTGGTACTGTCAAGATTAAGGATTTAATGGTTATTGAGAAATATTCACATGTTATGCACATAGTTAGTCAAGTTGAGGGAATTTTAAAAAACAATGCTGATGTATGGGATTTGCTCAAAGCATCTTTTCCTGCTGGGACAGTAACTGGCGCCCCAAAAATAAGAGCTATGCAATTGATTAAGCACTTTGAAAAGGATGCTAGAGGACCTTATGCTGGTGTATACGGATCTGTTGATATTAACGGTGCATTAAATACAGCAATTACGATAAGAACTATGGTAGTTAAACCCTCAAGAGATGGGAAATATGATGTATCAGTGCAAGCAGGAGCTGGAATAGTTGCAGATTCTTTTCCTGAAAATGAATATCAAGAGACGATAAATAAAGCAAAGGGGATACTTAAAGCATTAGCCTGTTTGGATAAATAAATGAGTCAAAATAATCTTTACAAGGGTTTTGAGGTGGAACTTTTCACAGGTTCTCTAAATTCTCATGTTGGCGTTTCGGCTGAAATTGAGAAAAAATTTCCTGATTTTGTAAAAGAGCCAGATAATAGAAACGTTGAATACATAACAACACCTGAAAAAGACTACGGTTTTTTATATGAGAAATTAATAACTCCAAGAAAAAAGTTAAGGAAGTGGCTAAATACTAAAAATTTAACAATCATTCCTTCATCCACTCTTTGTTTTAAACACGATATTCAATTTCAAAGATCTGATATTGACAATATCTATCATCAATTTATTCAAGATAATTATGGAATATCTATTGCAACTTCAAGTGTCCATATAAACATAGGAATAAATGATTTAGATAAACTTTTCACAGCTATAAGACTTATAAGATCTGAGGCTGCTCTATATCTATCATTAAGTGCTAGTTCACCTTTTTTAAATAATAAAATTACTACTAATCACTCTCAGAGATGGATTCAGTTTCCTAAAACACCAAGTAGGGTACCTTTTTTTGTAAATCATAATTCTTATATCGATTGGATAGAGAAAAATATATCTAATAAAAACATGCAAAATATTAGGCATTTTTGGTCGTCAATCCGACCAAATGGTCCCCAAAGACCTTTAATTCTTGATCGTTTAGAATTAAGAATTTGTGATTTTGTTCACGATATTAATCTGCTTTTAGGGATAACGGCCATGATAGAACTAAGGATTTTAAGTCTTTTTGAGAATATAAATACCTTAGATCCTTTGAATGCAAGTACTTTTTCTATGGATGAGTTGTCAGAAATATGTGATCAAAATGAAATTAATGCTGCTAAAGATAGTCTGAATTCAGAATTAATTCACTGGCAAGATGGCAAAAAAGTTATTTGTAGAGAATGGATTCAAAACTTATTATCAGATTTATCTTCCACAGCAGAAAATTTTGGAATGAAACATCTTTTAGATCCTATCTATAAAGTGCTTGAAGAAGGCAATCAATCTATGAAATGGATAAATCAATATGAAAAAGGGCTTTCTATTGAGCAAATAATGAAAATTTCTATCGAAGAAATGATTAGGAGTGAAGCTTAGAATGTTTGATTATTTAAATAAACTTTGATATGAAAAATTTTCACTTGTGACATAATGATTATATGGAATCTATTCGACAGATAAAAAATAATAACGTGGATCTGATAACTAACAAGGATCCACTTGATAAAAATCGTCTTTTAATTGAAGATCTCTGGGAATCTGTGCTCAGAGAAGAATGCCCAGATGATCAAGCAGAGAGATTGATACAACTTAAAGAATTAAGTTATTCAAAACAAATTGATGGTGATAGTTCAAAAACTTTTAAAAATGAAATAGTTGATATTGTAAATTCTATGGATTTAGCAGAATCCATAGCTGCAGCAAGGGCGTTTTCATTATATTTTCAACTCGTGAATATTTTGGAACAAAGAGTTGAGGAAGATAGATATATTCAAAGCTTTACCAATAAGGATGTTCAAAAATCGCCCGATAATCTTGATCCTTTTGCTCCAGCATTGGCTAGGCAAAATGCTCCAGTAACTTTTAGAGAATTATTTTACAGATTAAGAAAATTAAATGTACCACCAGGAAAATTAGAGGAGTTATTGCAGGAAATGGATATCCGTTTAGTTTTTACTGCACATCCGACGGAGATAGTAAGGCATACGATTAGACATAAGCAAACAAGAGTAGCAAATTTGTTAAAAAAAATACAGATTGAGCAATTTCTAACAAAGGAAGAAAAAATTTCTCTAAAAACTCAATTAAAAGAGGAAGTAAGACTTTGGTGGAGAACCGATGAATTGCATCAATTTAAACCTTCAGTTTTAGATGAAGTTGATTATGCCTTGCATTATTTTCAGCAAGTTTTATTTAATGCTATGCCTCAATTGAGGAGCAGGATCGCTGAAGCACTTACCGAAAATTATCCAGATGTTCAGTTGCCCTCAGAATCTTTTTGCAACTTCGGTTCTTGGGTAGGTTCTGATAGGGATGGTAATCCATCGGTCACTCCGGAAATAACATGGAGAACTGCTTGCTACCAAAGGCAGTTGATGTTGGAAAGATATATTATTGCGACGTCTAATCTTAGAGATCAATTAAGTGTGTCGATGCAATGGAGTCAAGTCAGTTCCTCCTTACTAGAGTCACTCGAAACTGACAGGGTTAAGTTCCCTGAAATATATGAAGCTAGAGCTACAAGGTATAGATCAGAACCCTACAGATTAAAGTTAAGTTATATTTTAGAAAAACTTAGGTTAACACAAGAAAGAAATAATTTATTAGCTGATAGTGGGTGGAAATTTGACTTGGAAGGAGAAACTGATAACAAAAATCTAGATAAAGTTGAAAACTTATATTACAAATCAGTCAACGAATTTACTTATGATCTCGAACTAATTAAAAATAGTTTAATTAGTACAGATTTAACTTGTGAGTCTGTAAACACCTTACTTACTCAGGTTCATATTTTTGGATTTTCTTTAGCAAGTTTAGATATTCGTCAAGAGAGTACAAGGCATAGTGACGCTATACAAGAGCTTACAAATTATCTTGATTTATCTGTTCAATATGAACAAATGTCTGAGGAAGAAAAAATTAAATGGCTCATAGACGAATTAAATACAAAAAGGCCTTTAATTCCATCTGACGTTAACTGGACTAAAACTACAGAAGAAACCTTTTCAGTTTTTAAAATGGTTAAGAGACTACAGCAAGAATTTGGAAGTCGCATTTGTCATTCTTATGTAATTTCAATGAGTCATAGTGCATCTGATTTGCTTGAAGTTCTCTTACTGGCAAAAGAAATGGGACTTCTTGATCAAAATTCACAAAAGTCAAAATTATTAGTTGTTCCTCTTTTTGAAACTGTGGAAGACCTTAAAAGAGCACCAGAAGTAATGGAAAAGTTGTTTAAATTAGATTTCTATAGATCACTATTGCCAAAAGTAGGAGAATCTTTTAAACCTCTGCAAGAATTAATGCTTGGATATTCTGATAGCAATAAAGATTCAGGGTTTGTTTCTAGTAATTGGGAAATTCATAGAGCTCAAATAGCTCTTCAAAATCTTTCAAGTAGAAATAATATATTGCTAAGACTTTTTCATGGAAGGGGTGGTTCTGTAGGGAGAGGAGGAGGACCAGCCTATCAGGCAATATTGGCTCAACCAAGCGGCACTTTAAAAGGGCGAATAAAAATAACAGAACAAGGTGAAGTTTTGGCCTCTAAATATAGTCTTCCCGAACTGGCTTTGTACAATCTTGAGACTGTAACTACGGCAGTAATTCAAAATAGTTTAGTAAATAATAGACTTGATGCTACGCCAGAATGGAATCAATTAATGTCTAGGTTGGCAGAAACGTCAAGGTCTCATTACAGAAAATTAGTGCATGAGAATCCTGATTTGTTAAATTTCTTTCAAGAGGTCACTCCAATAGAAGAAATAAGTAAATTACAGATATCTAGTAGGCCTGCTAGAAGGAAAAAAGGTGCAAAAGATTTGTCAAGTTTAAGAGCTATTCCATGGGTATTCGGTTGGACACAAAGTAGATTTCTTCTGCCAAGTTGGTTTGGAGTAGGCACTGCATTGTCATCTGAATTAAATTCAGATCCACAACAAATTGAATTATTAAGAGTTCTGCATCAAAGATGGCCATTTTTTAGAATGCTTATTTCCAAGGTAGAAATGACATTATCTAAGGTGGATTTGGAAGTGGCCAGATATTATGTTGATACTCTTGGCAATAAAGAAAATAAAGATTCTTTTGATGATATTTTTGAAGTAATTTCTAAAGAATATAATCTTACAAAATCTTTAATACTTGAAATTACTGGTAAAAATAAGCTCCTAGAATCTGATAGAGACTTGAAATCATCAGTAAGCTTGAGAAATAAGACAATAATTCCATTAGGGTTTTTGCAGGTTTCACTTCTAAGAAGACTAAGAGACCAGACAAGACAACCGCCAATAAGCGAATTTGTTATAGATAAAGATGAATCTAGAAGAGCTTACAGCAGAAGTGAACTATTGAGGGGGGCACTTTTAACTATTAATGGGATAGCAGCTGGCATGAGAAATACAGGTTGATAATTGCAATATTTTTCTAAAAAAAAACTTGTTCTTCCAGAAGGTTATTTTGTTAACTCTTCTCAAATCCCATTAGCTAAAGAAGTTAACAAACTTCTAGCGAATTGTGGGTGTGAGACATTTCCAATAAAGCCTCTTTCTGAGGCTATTCAGAAAAGTAATTTCTTTTTTACCATACAGAGTGAATTAAAAAATAAATTATATGGCTTTGTAAGAGTTACCTCCGACAGGGGATTGAATGCTAATTTGTGGAATTTAAGTGCATTGCCAGGTAATAATCAGCAACTTTATTATTCAACACTACTTCAAGTAACTCTTGAGAAAATAAATAGAGAAATGCCGGGATGCAGTATTTCTGTGCAGGCTCCAGTATCGTCTTTTACGAGTTTAGAGGAAAATGGATTCATACTAGATCCTAATGGGATAAGAGTAATGGGATATAAACTATAAAAATTATCTACGAGCATGGAGGGATTCGAACCCCCGACTATCAGAACCGGAATCTGATGCTCTATCCAACTGAGCTACATGCCCTTTAATTTTTCAATTTCTTTAAAGAAATTCTAAATATTTTAAACTTAGCTAATTTGATTAATGAATGCACAAAAAAAATTTTTTTAAATAAATTAAAAATTAAAAATTTTCGGAACCATAAAAGTTTTGAAATTGATCTAAATGAACAAAGAGCAATTGTTCTTGGATGTAATGGTATTGGCAAGTCAAATTTACTTGAATCGGTTGAATATTTAAGTCAATTAAAATCTAATAGAGCACTCAGCGATAAAGATTTAATAGAGAATGGCAGTGATATGGCTGTAGTTATAGGACAGATAAATTTTAAAGACGATTTAAAGTTGAATTTATTCCGTAAAGGCCCTAAAAGAATTTATGTTAATGAATCAATCTTGAAAAAGCAGAGTGAAATAAAGAATTATATTCGGAGTGTATGTTTCTGTTCTAATGATATAGACATCGTTAGAAGTGAACCCAGTTATCGAAGAACATGGATTGATAAAGTCGTATCTCAGCTTGAACCAGTATATTTAGATTTGATAAGTAGATTTAATAGGCTTTTAAAGCAAAGAAGTCATTTTTGGCGTTCGGAAAGTTTCCTAAAAACCCAATCCACAGATATTGTTGAAAGCTTTGATATTCAAATGTCAATAATAAGTACAAGAATTTTTAGGCGCAGAAGAAGGGCTTTACTAAAAATAAAACCATATGTTGAATATTGGCATAATCATTTAAGTAAATCTAAAGAGCAAATAGATATAAATTATCTTTCAGGGATACAAAATATAAGTCCAGAAGAAGAAGAAGAAGAAGTTATTAGTAAAAAAATAGCAGAACAACTCCTAAATCAGCGATCAATAGAAGCATTGACTGGAAAATGTAATTTCGGACCTCATCGTGATGATGTTGAGTTTCTAATCAATGATGTTTCAGTTAGAAAATATGGTTCGTCAGGACAGCAAAGGACTTTTATCTTGGCTTTAAAGATGGCTGAACTCGATTTATTAACTAAAACATTAAATGTTCCTCCAATACTTATATTGGATGATGTCTTGGCGGAACTAGATTTAACCAGGCAAAATTTGTTATTAAATTCTGTGGGCAAAGATAGTCAATGTTTTATAAGTGCGACACATTTAGATAAATTTAATCAGTCTTTCTTGGGCTCGTCACAAATAATTCACTTATAGTTTCAAAAAGGCATGATTTTTAGCTAATCTTAGTTTCATATAAATTTCTTAAATGGAAATCTACAAAAAAAGTCAAACTTTAAGTTCGTTAAGTGATGAGCAAAAATTAAGTCATCAAAGTAAACATCTTTTGTTGGAACTTTATAGATGTAATCGCGAAAAATTAAATGACGAATCCTTCTTACGCTGTATTTTAAACAGAGCTTCTAAATTGGCAAATGCAACAGTTCTGAATTTGATAAGTAATAAATTTGAGCCTCAGGGGGTTACGGCAATTGCATTACTGGCAGAATCTCATATCTCAATACATACTTGGCCTGAATCTAATTATTCGGCAGTCGATATTTTTACATGTGGTCAAAATATGATGCCTGAACTAGCTAGTCAATATTTGATTGAATCTTTGATGGCTGAAGAACATTCTTTGCGTGTCATTGAGAGAAATCCACCTTCAGTAGTATCTAAACAGATCAGAACAGCTGTTTAATACAATATTTACCTATTTAATTTTCCACTTATTAGTCCTTCAAGATCTAAGCTTGTGCAATTAAATCCTAATTTAGAAAAATATTGAACTAATTCATTAAAGTTATATTTGTTAAAAAAATGCTTTATTTCATCTTTGGGAATTTCTATTCTTGCGGTTGAGCCTTGGCATCGAACTCGAACCTCCGATAAGCCACCTTCTTTAAGGTATTCTTCTGCTTTCTCAACCATTTTTAGCCTCTCACTAGTTATTTCAAGGCCATAAGGAAATCTTGATGATAAGCAAGGTTGAGCAGGTTTATCCCACCAAGGAAAACCTAATGCTCTTGATACATCCCTTATGTCTTGTTTTGAGAAATTAAATTTTGCAAGGGGAGATATAACCCCTGCTTGTTTTGAGGCTTGTATACCTGGTCTGTAATCTTTAAGATCATCAAGATTAACTCCATCTAAAACAATCTTGTAATTAAGTTTTTTAGAAAGGTAGGTTGTATGTTTGTGGAGCTCTTTTTTGCATGCGAAACATCTATCTTTAGGATTTTTCCTGTAACTTGATTGGTCTAATTCTGATGTTTTGATTTCTAAATGCTTTACTCCAATCCATTTTGCTTGACTTATTGCTTCTTTGCGAAGCGTATTGGCTAATGCAGGAGAAATTCCAGTTATTGCAATAGCTTTGCTACCTAATTGCTCGAATGCTAATGATGCTACTAATGTACTGTCAACTCCTCCGGAATAAGCAATACAAACACTATCAAGATTCTTAATGTATTTTCTAATTGTGTAAAGCTTTTCACTTTGTTCATCAGAGAGGATTTCTAGTTGATTGAACATATTAATTACTTTAAAATTCAAATTACATATGAATAGGTTGAATTTATTATTAAATCTTTAATAAAATTCTTATTTATATATTAGATTAAATTTATTAATTTTGTTCAATTGGCTAATACGAGTAGAAATAGAGGAATTGGAATTGTCACTGCAAGTGACAGTAAAGAGAGATTAAAAGGTCAATTACATATTTATGATGGAGAGGGTAAGGGAAAAAGTCAGGCTGCTTTGGGAGTAGTATTAAGGACAATAGGATTAGGAATATGCGAAAAAAGACAGTCAAGAGTTTTACTTCTTAGATTTTTAAAAGGTCCTGAGAGGCCATATGACGAGGATTCAGCTATAGAGGCTTTGCAAAGAGGCTTTCCACATTTAATTGACCATGTTAGGACAGGAAGATCTGAATTCTTTACTGCTGACCAAGTGACAAAGTTTGATGTTGGTGAGGCTGAGAGAGGTTGGAATATTGCTAAGGGAGCAATCGCTAGTTCTCTTTATTCTGTCGTTGTACTAGATGAGTTGAACCCAGTTCTTGATTTAGGAATGCTCGATATCAATGAAGTAGTTGACTCTCTTCAAAATCGTCCAGATGGATTAGAAATAATTATTACCGGAAGGGCAGCCCCTTCCTCTTTGGTAAGAATATCCCAACTACATTCAGAAATGAGACCACGTTTAGTAAGAGACTTATCAACATTAACCAGACAAAGTAGTTCTAGTGGTGGAATTGAAATTTATACAGGTGAAGGAAAGGGTAAATCTACAAGTGCACTTGGTAAGGCTCTTCAAGCTATAGGTAAAGGAATATCTCAAGATAAAAGTCATAGAGTTTTAATACTACAGTGGTTAAAAGGTGGGAATGGTTATACCGAAGATGCAGCCATAGAAGCTTTAAGAGAGAGTTACCCCCATTTAGTTGATCATTTGCGTTCAGGTAGAGATGCAATCGTATGGAGAGGTCAGCAACAACCAATTGATTATGTTGAGGCTGAAAGAGCATGGGAAATCGCTAAAGCTGCAATTTTGTCTGGTTTGTATAAAACAATCATTTTAGACGAACTAAATCCAACGGTTGATTTAGAGCTGCTACCTGTGGAATCAATACATCAAACGCTCTTAAAAAAACCAGCAGAAACAGAAGTTGTCATTACTGGGAGGTGTAAAAATGAACCTTCATACTTTGAACTTGCTGATGTTTACTCTGAAATGGTTTGTCATAAGCATTATGCAAATGTTGGAGTTGATTTAAAAAGAGGTGTAGATTACTAAATATTCTTAAAATAATTAATTGCACAATATTTTCTTTACCTTTTCAATTCCGCCTTCAATTGATCTTGACTGAATTTTGAATTCAGACAACATTCTTGACGCTTTTTCAGAACGTTTCCCCGATTTACATATAATGAAAACCTCTTTACTTAAACTTTCTTTTTGAATAAATCTCAAGTCAGAATCTCGGTTCAACTGGCTTAAGGGAATTGATATAGATCCCTCTATTGCAGAAGTAGAAAATTCTTCATTTTCTCTAACATCAATTAAAAGAATTTTGTTGGATTTTGCTTTGTATAAACTATAAAAGTCATCAGCATTAATACTGTTGATTTCATTATTTTTCTCACAATATTCATTGCTATTATAAAAGTCTTCAAACTGAGACAGATTTTTTATTTGTTTATTTGAATGATCACTTTTGAGATTCAATTTTTTCATATTCATATTCAATAGATCAAAAATTAAAATCTTCCCATCTAAAATTTCACCTTTTTTTAAAATGATTTTGATAATTTCATTAACTTGAAGAATTCCTATTAAACCTGTTGAAACGCCTACAACACCGTATTCTGCGCAACTAGGAGCAGCATTTTTTGAAGGTGATTCAGGAAGTAAATCTCTCAAATTAGGACTATTTTTATTTAAGTTGAAAACACTCACTTGCCCTTCAAAGCCTTGGACACTTCCAAAGACAAGGGGTTTATTTAATATCAGGCATGAATCATTTATTAAATATCTTGTGCCAAAGTTATCCGAGCAATCACAAATGACATCAAACTCCTTTATTGTTCCAAGAGCATTTTTAGGATTAATTCTCTCTGAAAAGGTTAATATTTCACAATTAGGATTGAATTTTTCAATTCTTTCCCTGGCAGAATCAATTTTAAGATTGCCAATAGCATTTGTTTCATGAATAATCTGTCTTTGTAGATTAGACTTTTCCACTTGATCGTTATCAATTATTCCAATTTTCCCAATTCCTGCTGCTGCTAGATAAATTAAAACTGATGAACCAAGCCCACCTGCTCCAATGCATAATACTGAGCTGTTTTTAAGATTAAGTTGCCCCTCGTAACCTATTTCTTTGAGAGTGAAATGTTTTTGATATCTTTCTTCTTCATCAGAGTTTAAGAAATTAAATTTGATATCTTTGGACATTTCGATACTTTAATTTTTGCAAGCTAAACTATGAAATCATAATAATTAAAATAAAAATTTTAGCCTTTTAAAATTCTCTTATTACTGAGATTTATTAATCTTTTTGTTAGAACTAGATAATATTGTGAAGTTTTTATAAATCAATTTTAAGTTTAAATATCTTCAGAAACCATCTATACCAAAGCCTCTAAAAAAATACAAAATGTTTCGGTTCGGAATTTTGCACAACAAAAAGGTAGTCAACAGACGTTTTTTCCGATACTGTCTGGTTCATATATTAAGTTTACTGAATTCATGAGTGATAACACTCCAGAGTCAAACCAAGACTCCGGCTCCGATACAAGCTCAGAAACCAAAAGTTTTTCAGAGAAGTACTCTGATGTTATGGGAAAAGTCAACGAAACCCTTGGTAATGTTGATTGGACTCAAATGGGTAAGTACGGCAAGGCAGCAGGCATAATTGCTGTTGTCGTAATAGCTCAGATAATAATTAAGGTTGTTATTGACACGATAAACTTTTTCCCAATTCTTCCTGGTTTGCTAGAACTACTAGGCGTAATTGTTGTCGGTCAATGGAGCTGGCAAAATCTTCGTACCAGTGAAAATCGGGAAGCTGTTTTAGATAAGGTACAAAATCTTAAGAAGACATATTTAGGGTAGCTAAAATTACATATTGAGTATTGCTTTTACGTAATCTTTAACTTGTTTTAAGTACCCTCCTCCAAACATATTGGCGTGGTTCAATATGTGATAAAAATTATAAATAATAATTCTTTTTTCAAATCCATTTTTTATAGGAAAAATTTTATGATATTCTTCATAAAATTCTTTTTTAAAACCTCCAAATAATTTTGTCATAGCTATATCTACTTCATTATCTGCCCACCAAGATGCAGGATCAAAAATAACACCCTTTCCACTTTTGGTTGTACCTGTATTGCCTGACCACAAATCACCATGAACTAGAGTATTTATTGGTTTGTGATTTAGTAATTCTGATTTAATTTTTTCTTTAACTTTATTTATAATTTCTTTATCTAAAGTCGTTGATTTAAGAATTAATAGTTGAGGTATTATCCTTAAATTTAAAAAACAATCTATCCAATTATCTTCAAAGCCTTTCTTTTGATCTTTTAATCCGATAAAACCCTCAACTGGAGACCCAAACATTTTAGGATTAGACTCAGCTGATTTTAAATGCAATTCACCTAATCCTTTTCCAAGCTTTTTTTGGTCAAAGTTATGCATATCTATCCATTCAATTAAAAGAATCTCTACATTTTTTATATTTTTATATGCAATAACTTCTGGAATGACTAAGTTTTCTTGATTAATATACTTTCTCAAATTTTGAAGACAATATTTTTCAAATTCAAGAAATTTTTTGTTTCTAATGTTTCTTTTAAGGAATAATTTTTTGTTTGTGAATTCTATTCGCCAGGCACTATGAATATCACCTCCATGTATTTCTTCAATATTTTTTGGACAGGTTTCACCTAATTCTTCACAAATTTCGTTAATTTCAATAGGGTATAATTTTTGCATTTTTAATGGGAAAGTCTGAAGTTATTGTTGTAGGCGCCGGTATAGCAGGACTAACTTCTGCTGCGATTTTATCAAAACAAGGCTTATCAGTGACATTAATAGAATCTCATACTCAGGCGGGAGGATGTGCCGGTACTTTTAAAAGAAAAAATTATATTTTTGATGTTGGTGCAACTCAGGTTGCTGGTTTAGAGAAGGGAGGAATACATTCTAGAATTTTTGATTTTTTAGATATTCCATCCCCAGAAGCTACAATTTTAGACCCTGCTTGCATTGTTGATTTAAATGATGGAGGTAATCCTATACCTATTTGGTATGAAAAAAGTAAATGGATCGCTGAACGAGAAATGCAGTTTCCTGGGAGCCAAAGATTTTGGAAACTTTGTACCCTCATACATGAAAGTAATTGGATATTTGCTAATAATAATCCCGTATTACCAATAAGTAATTTTTGGGATTTTTCTCAACTTCTTAAAGCACTAGTACCTTCAAACCTTGTCACAGGTATCTTACTTAAATCTACTATTTTTGATCTACTGCGGATATGTGGATTATCCAATAACGAGCGTTTGATTAAATTCTTAAATCTGCAACTTAAACTTTATTCTCAAGAAGACGTTTATAGTACTGCAGCATTATATGGATCTACTGTTCTTCAGATGTGTCAACAACCACATGGTCTGTGGCACCTTAAAAAATCTATGCAGTCTTTAAGTGAATCATTACAAAGTTCATTGATTAAAACTGGAGTTAATTTAATTTTTGGACAAGAAGTTAATTCTATAAATTTTGACGACGTAAATATGTGTTGGAAAGTATCTGCTAATTCGAAAAAACAATCATTTAATTACCAAGCAAAAGATGTGATTTATACCGCGCCTCCACAATCTTTGCTCAATCATTTGAAAGATCCTTTAGAAAGAAAAAAAAATTATAAAAATCGACTTAATAACTTGCCTGATCCAAGTGGAGCTTTAGTTTTTTATTCAGCCTTAAAAAAGGAACATATTAAAAAAACATTCTCTAATCATTATCAATTTGTTTCGAAAGAATTTTGTTCGTTGTTTGTATCAATTAGTGATGATGGTGATGGTAGAGCACCAAAAGGTGAGGTTACTTTAATTGCAAGTATTTTTACCAAGACTAAAGATTGGTTTGATCTAGATAAACAAACTTACTTAAAAAAGAAAAATGATTTCATGAAAAAAATATCGCTTGAATTGGAAAGTCAATTTGATATTGATCCTGAAAAATGGCTACATAGGGAATTGGCAACTCCATTAGGCTTTGAAAAATGGACAAAAAGACCTAATGGAATAGTAGGCGGGCTTGGTCAAAATCCAGATATTTTTGGTTTATTTGGATTATCAAGTAGGACACCTTTTGAAGGTTTATGGTTATGTGGAGATTCGATTTATCCAGGAGAGGGGACTGCAGGTGTTAGTCAGTCGGCATTAATGGTTTCAAGGCAAATTTTAGCTTCCAAAGGTATAGAAAATTTTAGTTTATAAAATTTTGTCTGTTTTCTTTTGCTTCAGTAAGTTTGTTAGAAAGTAACTCCCAATTTTTTTCTTTAATAAGAGATTCCAGTATATTCAGCTTATTTTTAAAATTATTTATGGAATTTAAAATATTCATCTGATTATTAATAGCTAAATCTAAGCCTAGTTTTTCATTGCCTCCGCCAACTCTCGAAGTGTCAGCAAATCCTGTAGCAGCCAATTTTTGAGTGAGATCTAATAAAGATTTATTATTTTTTGTTTGCGCAGTTTCGATAAGGGCAGAAGCTAAAAATATAGGCAAATGAGAAATTAGAGATACTGCTTCATCATGCTCTTTTGGTGAAGCTTGGCAAATTTCACAATCCATTGATTTTATGAGCTCGGAAATTGTTCTGACTGAATTGAAATCACTATTTTGTGTTGGGGTAATAATCCATTTTGCATTTTTAAAAAGACCTTCAAAACCTGAATCAACTCCTTTTTTTTCTGTTCCTGCCATTGGATGAGATCCAACATATAGAGGATGTATATTTTCCCATGTATTTACAATTGGTTCTTTTACAGAGCCTACATCGGTTAATATTGTTTCTTGAGGTATTGATGCTACTAATTCTTGAGACGGACTTATCAAATCTTTGATAGGCAATGCCAAAATTATTAGCTCGCATTTTTTTAATAAGCTCAGATCACAGCTTACGAAATTTGCAAGTTTTTTATCCTTAGCTTTTTTTTCATTAAATTCATTATTTACTATTCCATAAATTGTATGATTTAGACTTTGGAGTTTTAATCCTAAAGAACCGCCAATTAAACCTAATCCTACTATCCCAATTTTCATAGATTAATTAATTCAAGTCCCTCTTATATTGATATCAATTTTTTGTATATTAGGTTCATAATTTTTGTATGTATTTGCAATTAAATTAATTATAAATGCTTGAAATCTTAAGTCATCAATATTTGAAAAAATTTTTGAGAGATCAAAGTATTAGTTGGGAACACATATATTCTTTTGGGAGAATAATTTCCAAATGTATTGAAAATGATTCTACATATCTAATTAATTCAGAAATTTTCTCAAGCTATGATTGGTTACCTCCAATTTTGATTTCTTTATTTTTAAAGGAAGAGGATTCAACTTTTATTTTATCTAAAGAAAAAATTCAATTTATAAGCCGATTTCAGATTGATTCATTGAGAAATCTAGGTTTTAATTTTATTTTGAAAAATGATCAACTTATTTTTGCAAATCATCATGTTCGTTTGATAACAATCCAAAATTTCCTTAATGATCCCAATTCTTTTAATCTTACAAATCATCGAATAGTTTATTCTGGAATTGAGGACATAAAACAGGATTTAAAAAATCATTTTAGGATTTCTTTACTTAAAAAGGATTGGACAAAAAATTTTAAAGAATATGCATTAATCAATCAAAAATTTATAAAAGTATATGATTCATTGAAGAAAAAGTTTTTCATGAGAAAGGTTTTAGGAAATAGTTATATCAATTTAAATGAAAAAGAAATTAGCTTTTTTTCAAACTTTTTTCATGAAAATTCTTTTTTTTCTGATAAATTTTTAAACGTTAACAAAGCATTATCTAAAGGTTGGGCATGCTGGGTAAAGTTAAACGATACAAATTTAGATTGGGATTTGTATTTGCAGCCAATAGATGAACTTTCTCAAATTAAGGAATTTTTTTCAAATAATAAATTTGTTTTTTTATCAGCATTGAGAAAAGATAATTTTTTCCAAATGTATTTTAAAAAGCATAGTTTAGATATTGACTTGGTTATTAATTTTAAAAGTAATTTTGAAGAGAAAAAAATTTCACTATATATGCCTTCTAAACAGTTGCTTCCTAATAATCCTCTTTTTACTAATTCAATCTTGGATAAATGCAAAAAGTTAATACTTTTTAGAAAGGGTTTAACTTTAGTTTTGTCTGATGATATTCATTTGAAAACTAACATTGCTACAGAATTAGCTTCTAAGTACGGGAAGAGGGTGTTACTAGAGACAATTCCCCCTGGTAAAAATGAAATTCTTTGCTCTAGTTTTGATTGGTGGATTATGAATTCTTATTTAATTGAAATTCCAGAACAAATTATCATCCCCTTACTTCCGATTCCAAATATGTCAGAACCTATGAATGCAATTACAGTCTCCCATAAAAAGAAGCTTTCTCAAGATTGGTTTAGAGACTTCCTTCTTCCTCAAGCTAGAATTAAACTTGAGAGATCTATTTCTCCTTTAAGAAGAAATTCAGGTAAGTTGATAATTTTAGATGGAAGAGCAAATAAAAGAAACTGGGGAAGATTACTTTTGCAAAACATTCAACCCTCAAAACAAATCAACTATATGCTACCTTTTGATTAAGTTATGATTTTGTAAATAACTAAAGAAATATGGGAGAAGCAAAAAGACGTAAAACACTTGGTTTACCTCCAAAAAAAAATAATAGTAAAACTAAAATTGATGAGTCACCAAGATTATTTGAATGGCTTCCCTTTACAATCAATCAAAGAGATAACCTAATTAAATTAAGTATTAAGGCCAGTTGGTTAGGAATCGGAGGGTTAGTAATCTTATGGATTGTAGTGAGATTTATAGGCCCTGCTGCTGGGTGGTGGACTTTAGCTGATTCTTTATAAATCTAAGCTACCGTTTTTATATCATTAACAGCGATTGTATTAGCAGGATTGCTATTTAAAGCTTTCATTGAATTAGAACTGACTTCAGTTCCTTCTGTTAACTTATCTTTAACCATTGATTCTACTTTGTTCCTGATTTCTAAGTTTTGATCAAGCCAAATAATTGTATTATCTCTTCCTTGTCCAATATTTTCTCCTTCATAACTATACCAAGCACCTCTCCTTATTATGATATTAGTCTCTTCTGCTAAATCTAATAAACATCCTGTTGTACTAATACCTTTTCCGAAGAGAATATCAAACTCTGCAATTCTAAATGGTGGCGCAACTTTGTTTTTTGCTACTTTTACTTTTGCTCTTATGCCATATTCTTCAGTACCTCTTTTAAGAGTTTGAATTCTTCTGATATCAAGTCTCACTGAGGCATAAAATTTTAATGCATTACCTCCTGTGGTTGTTTCTGGATTGCCATATGTAACGCCAATTTTTAGGCGTAATTGGTTCAGGAATATTACCGTACATCCAGATTTACCAATATTTCCTGTTATTTTCCTCATTGCTTGGCTCATTAGCCTTGCTTGGCTTCCAATTACGTGATCCCCCATCTCTCCTTCTATCTCAGCTCTTGGGGTTAGTGCTGCGACGGAGTCAACAACTACAAGATCTACTGCACTT
>CACKJL010000020.1 GCA_902600395.1 uncultured Prochlorococcus sp.
TTAAATCTTTTTCTAAATTAGTTTTTTTCTAAATTATTGAAACTATTCGCTAAATATTTACTATTAAAAAACAATGAAGTACTTATTTGTTATTTTTTACCTTTTTTCTCTAATTTATCCAGCTGAAGCCGTTACCACAAAAATGTTTAAAGTATTGGATACGTGTGCAAGATATCGACTCGGTGAGATTAACGCTAATGAGGCTATAGAAAAACTTAAATTAAAATTAACGAATTCTTACACTAATCAGCCAAAGGACCTAGTTAAAAAATATTGCTCAGTATTTACTCCAAATGAAAAAATTGAATTTTAATCTTTGCAATACATATTTAATTATTCTTTTTTGAATAATCTTTAGCTTTGTTTCGTATTTCTTTAACTTTTTTAAAATTAGTTATTTTTAAGTTAAAAATAACTCCCAAAAAAAGAATAATGAATAAAAAAATATAAATTATTAACTCCATATTATTGAATTAATAAATTCAGCATAATTTAATTTACCTTAATGTATTTCAATAATTTTTTAGTATCTTTTAAAACAAAAAAACTGACTTTGATATCAGTTATTTACTTTAAGGCCACAAAAAAAACATATTAACCTCTAATATGGAATTTTATAAGAATCATTGTGCAGATTGGAGATAAAATTCCAGAATTCTCTCTACTGGATCAAAATGGAGTTAAAAGATCAAATAAGGGATTAAAAAATCCCCTTGTTTTGTTTTTTTATCCAAAAGATGATACGCCGGGTTGCACTATAGAAGTTTGCGGATTTAGAGATAAATATGACTTATTTAAAGTATTAGGTGCACAGGTTTGGGGAGTAAGTAATGGAAGTACCTCAAGTCATTTGGCATTTGCTAATAAAAATAAATTACAATATCCATTACTTTGTGATACGAATGACTCTCTTAGGAAAACTTTTAAAGTTCCTAAAGTATTAGGTTTTATGGATGGTAGGGTAACTTACGTTATTGATCGCAAAGGGACAGTTAGGCATATTTTTAGAGATTTATTGAATGGTCCTGAACACATTAAAGAGGCTATTAGAGTACTTAAGGAAATTCAAAATCAATAAATTATTATTCAAAGAATTTTAGATTAATAAGTTTTGTTTTATTATGGTTTCAGCTTTTTTTTATATATGAAGAAAATGGGAATGCAGGCTGTTGATCTTGCTATTCAAAATGGAGTGGATCTTGACGGTACTCCAATCCCTCAAAAAATGCTAGATCTATACAACAGAATTATGGATGAGGAGAATAAAAGACAAAGGAGTGGTGTTAAAAAATCAATGAGAAATAGATGCGTCAAAACGGGTTCTAAGCATTTTGATAAGGAAACATTGAATCAATTATTAATAGACTCGGGATGGGAAGGTCTCAAAGAAAAGGAAATTTTATTTTTTTATAACTAAAAAAATTTTAAATTATCTTAAAATTTAAAGATGGTAGCTTTACTTAAATTTAAAAACTGAGAAGTAATAATAATTTTTTTTAGATCTAATTTTTTTGAATTATTTAAACCATCCTTTTTTGTTAGAGGATATTATTTTCTCTTTTTCAGATTTTGTTTTATTACTTGCTTTTTTGAAAGCCAAGTTGGCTTCTATTACTGTGACTATTGATATGAAAAAAAGACCAGAAATTCCAATTATTTGTTCATTTTGAGAAGGTTCTGAATCACCTTGTAAAAAAATACCTAAAGCGAACCATGCAGTACTAGCAATGATGGTAAAAAAATAGGGTTTCCATCTTCTTTGATATAAGTAGCCCGATCCTAAACCAGGAATAAGGTTTAAAAAAGATGCTACCCACCCTTTTGAAGATGCAAGTATTTCGTCTCTTGAGGGATAAGACATCTATGTTAGGTATTTATTAAATGTGAATTTATATAAGCAAAAGAAATTGCTGCACAAATTACCCAACTAAAAGGTAAAAACATTCTTATTTTTTCTTTATTATTATTCATTTTTCAATTATGGAAAATATTTTTAAAATCTGTGGATTTAATAGATACCTTAAAACTATAAGAATTAAAAAAGACGGTTTTTAACCGTCTTTGAAAAAAGTAATTTCTCTAAAAATAAATTATTTATCTTTTGAGGCTGAGAGCACTTTAAGTTCTTTTTTTACTTCTTTTTCTCTCTCTTCAAGATGTTTTAGTTGAGCTTTAAAAGCATCTTCAAGTCCTACTTTTTGTTTTGTTATTTCATCAAGCTCTTCTTGATGTTGGTTTTTCTTTAACTCCTTCATTTCACTATCGGAAATAACATATACTTGGCGATATGAAGGTGTTTCAAAAAGAAGATCAAACATTGAATACATATGTGAACTTTGAATTAGTACAAATTCAATATCTGATAATTCTTTGAAATATGAAAGGATAAATACCGAAGATATTGATACGGCAAATACACCGAATTTCGGTTTACCTAACTGAACCGACCAGTATTTACCGATCGAATTCTAAGGTATATTTTAAAGTATTAAGGAGATGACTCTAAAGATCTAAATCAAAAAGGAACTAAAAATGGATTTAAAAATTACTAAAACATTAGTAATCCCATCCAACGAAATTAAATGGCGCTTTTCAAGATCCTCCGGTCCTGGAGGACAAAATGTAAATAAAATTGAAAGCAGAGTAGAGATTATTTTTAATTTAGAAGATTCCAAAGTATTAAATGATTATCAGAAAGAAATTCTTAAGAGAAACTTGAAAAAAAAATTAGTGAATAATAGCTTACGTTTAGCGGTTCAAGAACATAGAAATCAATTATTAAATAGGCAGCTAGCTTTAATGAAATTTAGTTCAATCATAAAAAATGCTTTAAATAAACCATTTAAATTAAGAAAATCTACACAACCTACTAAAGCATCACAAAAGAAAAGAGTTGAGGTTAAGAAAAAACGTGGCGAATTGAAAAAAAGTAGACAAAAAGAAAAAACATATCAAATATGAATAAACTAAATAAATATTTCCATCTCAAATTGTAAGGAAAGCATATTATTAATTTAATTTCATTTTGGTTTATTGAATACAACTAATGATTTCTGGTTAATTGACTCTAATTTTGTAGGGGTGATGCGTTTCTACAAAGATAGAGATAATTCTGATAAATCTATTGATTATATGTTTATTGAAGAAGGAATTATTATGGGAATTCATGGAGAAAATCCTCCATTAATGAAAACTAGAAAAAAAATTGTTATTGAAGAAGCAAGATTATTATGGCAAAAATTGTTAAATGAAGGTTGGCAAAAAACTAATAAAAAATGGTAAGGAAATTCTACAAAAACTTTTTTTAATTTCAGAAAATAAATGAACCTTTAGGGTATAGCTTGGAAATTTTTTCCTTTTGTAAATATTTCTTTTTTTTGATGTCTTTTTCATATCTTCTCAGCATCATTAGATAGTTTGTAACTCCAAAAATTACTAAAAAGACAATAAATCTTATTCCTGCCTCAAAGTTCATATGAGAATTAAGCTTTATTTTAATCTGACAATTACTAATCAAAAATCAATCGGTATTTATATCTAATTAAAACGTCTAAGGAAATATTTTTTTGATTTTAATGCATAAAAAATACATAACAAAAGTAATATTAAAATTGCACTAAAGCTTCCGATTGGGTTTGGAATATTTTGTGTAAAAGGCCCTGCTAAAAAAGAAGGTGTATTTTCTTTGAATTCTATTAATCCGTTATTTAATAAAAACCAAATACCCACAAGTCCTCCATGAATTCCTATGCAATTCCATAAAGAACCTTTATCTCTAATTTTTACTAATGATAGAAATATCCCAAGTAAAATAAATCCCAAACGTAATCCTACTATGTTCCAAAAGATCTCAGTTGATAAATTATGCACTAAGCTAAAAATTATAGCTTGTAAAGCTATTGATATTTTTGTACCATATTCAAATTTTAATTCTTCTAGTAACCAGCCTCTAAAAATTATTTCCTCTGCGAATCCAACACCTAATCCCAGTACAATAGAATTTAAAAATATTATTGGAGAGAATTCACCTATCCAAGAAACATAATTTTTTTGCAATAGTGGTACCAAAATTAGAATTATTAAAACTAAAGCAAATAAAATACCTTTAGAAAAATTGAAAAAGTTTTTCAAGAATTTGTCTTTTGTTATCCCAAGAATTATCCAAGCACTTGATCTATTTCGTTTGATATAAAACCAATATGGTAGTAAAAAGATAAAAAGTAGGAAAGTAATAATAGTTCCAATTAAGGATAAATTTTCTTTTTCAAAATTAAATAATAAAAGTGGCTGAGATAAAGCCCAGCCAATGCCATAAAGAATTGGAATAAAAAATATAGTGGATAAAAATGTTGGTCTTAAAAGAAAAAAACTTTTAATTAATATCATTAAATTTTTCATTTTAGTTTGAATATTAATTAACCCCAGCCTTTGCCTTTTATTATTCTAACTACTTGTTCAAAAAGTTTTAGCTTTTTCTTTTTACTATAGTTTATGTTTTTTGAAAGATTAGATAAATCTTTATAAAATTGCCGAGTTATTTTATCTTCTTTATCACTAGGCCATAGTAAGTCTGACCCCTCTTCATATTCTTCTTTATATCTTTCTTTATTCAAATTTTTTTATATCGTAATAATTTAAATTTTACTTATTGCAAATGCTTAAAAGTGATGTTTATTAAATTTGTGTATTTATTTAAAATTTATGCTGATTAATCTTTCAACTTTAATTTTTACATTATTATCTCCATTGCTTATTTTTGCAGTAATAGTATCGGTTTACTTATTTCATTAGGCAGTATTTAACAAAGAAACTTAATAAATTTAGGGGTGTATTATGCCTAATTTTTCTAATGCAAATGATAAAATTGCAATTACGGCCATTACTGTTAAGATCTTGTTCTTTTTGATGAAATCCATAATGCATATTAATAATCTATTTATTAAATTCTTATATAAAATAATAAATAATTAAAATTATTATAACAATTAGAATGGAACTCATATATGTAGGAGATTTACTTCCCTCAAAAGCTTCTTACAAAAAGATAATTGAAAAATATGATAAATGTATAAAAGAAGGGGAATTTTATGAAGAACCTATACCAGGAGGTTTTATTTACCCTGATTGGTAAACATGCTTACTACAAAAATAACTTTTGCCTTGGTAGATTGGATTAGAGAGTGGCGTAAGTGCCGGGATAAGAATCCTTCTATTGATGAGTGTGTAAATTTGTTCAGTGGAAATTGGAAGATTATAAACTTTCTGATAGTGATAAAAGAATAATTGAATCTATTTTTCTCTATGAATCTGAATGACTAAGAGTTTATAGACGTTATTTTTTATATTTATCTATAAAAAACAAAGGATCATTAAAATTCTCTTACAAATTAAGAAAAAAGTAAATCAGCATATTTACGGATTTACTGAAAATATAAAAAGGAGTAATTTATAAATGTTGAGTTCGGAGGCAATCTAAATGATTGATAGTCCGCCTGAAATTTAGCAAATTCCAAAATATAGGAAGCGTATTCCTGAGAATGGGATTATTCGAAAATTAAAGTTCAATCAATTAGTCTGATAAGACTTCGCTTTATAATTACTAGCGACAATAGGGACTGAAATTATCGAAGGAAATCCCCGAATTCACGTATTCTAGGTTTATGAGTAAATAGACTTTAAAAATATGTAATTTTATATCCTGTAAGAAGGAAATTAAATATCAAAAAGGACTGTACCACCAGTCCTTTTTTTTTAACAAACTACTTCTAAACTAGACTTCTTTTTGGATAATATGGATTTATTAAGTGTTTAAAAATATTTCACAATGAAAGATCAAGTCTTGTTTCCTAAAATTGAAGTTCGTGAAAAAGGTTTTTTACAAGTAAGTGATATTCATACGATTTATTGGGAAAGATCTGGCAATCCAAATGGTAAAAAAATACTAGTTATTCATGGAGGCCCTGGAGGAGGAAGTCAACCTAGATATAGAAGATACTTTGATCCAGATAAGTTTGATATTATACAATTTGATCAAAGAGGTTGCGGTTCTTCAACTCCTTTCTCCGAATTAAAAGAAAATACGACTAATCATTTAGTTGATGATATTGAGAAATTAAGGATCCTATTAAAAATAGATAGTTGGCATTTGTTTGGTGGATCATGGGGCTCAACACTTTCACTTATATATGCAATTAAAAATCCCTTAAGAGTTAAGAGCTTAACTTTGAGAGGAATATTTTTATGTAGAAAGTTTGAATTATTGTGGTTCTATCAATATGGTGCAAGTGAGATATTCCCTGATGAATTTGAAGAATATATTTCTGTGATACCACAAGAAGAAAGAAATGATTTAATAAGTTCTTTTTATAAATATCTAACATCTTCAGATGCGAATCTTAGATCAAAAGCAGCATCAGCTTGGACAAAATGGGAACTCTCAACTAGTCATTTAATAAATAAAAAATTTGATTTTGATAAGTCCCAAGTTAATTCTTTTTCAGATGCCTTTGCAAGGATCGAATGTCATTATTTTATTAATAATATTTTCTTAGAAGATGATTTTATTTTGAAAAATATAAGAGCAATAGAATCGATTCCAACAAAAATAATTCAAGGGAGGTATGACGTTGTATGTCCTGTTAGGAGTGCTTGGGATCTAAATAAGAAATTAAAGAATTCTAAATTAATTATTGTTAATGATGCTGGTCATTCAATGAGTGAAAAAGGTATTACTATCGAATTAATAAAAGCTGTTAAAGGAATTTAAAATCTCTAAAAGAGAGAATATTCCTTTAAAAATTAAAGGCCATTATCTTCAATATTTTTTGCAATACTCCTAAGAAGTTCGACGATATCAGAATCTTCGCATTGAGTATCTTCTTTAAGCAAAATGCACTCGTCTCTAATACTTACATTAGTACTCCACCATATACCTGAACTATTGGTATCGTCCCATTCAAATCTTTCAGACATAATTAATAAATTCTAATAAATACATTAAAGCTTGCATTACTTCATCGTGGATTTATGTATTCAATTTCAAAATTTAAAAAACTTTCCTATGCATTAAAAAGAATCTTAAAATTTCTGACAATAAAATTTAGAAGTCTAATTTCAGTTCGTATTGTATTTCCTTTTCCTTAGAAACAATTTTTTTATTATTTATATTTTTTCTAAGCCTTTTTCTAGAGCCATGTTTTAAATAAATTTCTTTTGAGATATCCCAATATCCATCCTTTTTAGTGATTTCCTGAATTTTCCTCTTTGCAGTTTTAGTGCTATTTGGGATGTCAATTATTGGTCTTATGTAATTAATTTTTTCATATTCTTCTTTATTAAATCTAGATAATAGCCATGGTTCATGAATGAAATTAAGTGATATATCCTTTAATTCTGGTATCCATTTTTTTATAAATTTCCCTTGAGGATCATGATCTTTCCCCTGCTTAATAGGATTATAAATTCTATTAGTATTTATAGATGTAGTTCCAGATTGCATTTGACATTGGTTCCAATGTATTCCAGGCTCATAATCTACAAACTTATTTGCTAATTCAGATCCTGAATCTTGCCATGGTAGCCATAAATTATAGCTAGCAAAAGACATTAACATAGCTCGCATCCTAAAGTTAATCCATCCATTGAAATTTAATGAGCGCATACATGCATCTATAAAAGGAAAGCCCGTATTACCTGAACTCCATAAATTTAGAAATTCATTATTTTTTTCTCTAATATCATTAAAAAAATGATGGAATTCCCTAAACTCAAGTTCTGGTTCACTTTCAAGTTTCTGAATAAAATGACAATGCCAAGTTAATCTGCTTTTTAACATCCTGGAATTATTGTTTTTTGATATATTTGCCTTTTTAAAAATTTCTTTTAATGAAATGCATCCCCAACAAATATATGGGGATAGTCTTGTACAACTATCAAATGATTTTTCTGGGCTAGATATATCTTTTGAATAAGAATCTAATTTATTAATAAAGAAGTATTGCATTCTCTCTAAACCTTTCTTTCTTCCACCTTGCATTCTTCCCGGACAAGTTTCTTTTTTAAAGGTAAAAATTTCGTCTGAAGGTATTTCTCCAATATTAAAGTTAATAGAATTAATTCTTAATGGAGCTTTAAGTAAGTTTTTTTCGGAATTTTCTTGCCACTTTTTAGACCAATTATTCCTATCTAAATTTCCTCTAAAAACTGAAAATTGTAGAAATTCCTTCCAAATAATATTTTTGCTTAAAGCCCATTCTCTTACTTTTTGATCTCTTTTATAAGTAAGCCAATCTCCGGTTTCTTGATGGCTATAAATACCTTTGATTTTAAATTTTGAACTAATTTCATCAAAAATACTAATAACATTGCCAGTCCTAATAATTAATGGTTGTCCAATCTCAGCAAGTGCATTTCTTAAATCTATTAAACTTTCTTTGCAAAATTGCCATTGTCTATCTGAATGAGTATTTTGGCTCCAAATATCTAACTCAATAATATAAATAGGTAAAATATCATTATCTTTTATAGCCTCACAGAGAGCTTCGTTATCAAAAATTCTTAAATCTTTCTTAAACCATAAGATATTTATTTCTTTCATAATTTTTTCTTTTAATCTTAGAAAAATAAGATTAAGTTTGTAGGTAAAAAATATATAAAAATTTTAGAATAACTAAAAATCCAAAAAATGAAAATAACAAAAAAACTTTGGGAGGATAATTATGAGATTGCTTTACTAAGTTTAAATACAAAATTTGTTCAAGGTCTAAAGAATGGAAGTCTTCCTAAAAATATATTTCAAGAATATTTAGCTCAAGATTATTTCTTTTTAGAGACTTTTGCTAAGGCTTATGGTCTTGCTGTTTCCAAATCAAAAGATAAGTACTCAATAAGGAAGTTAAGTGAACTGTTAATGGGCGTTTCAGAGGAGTTAATACTTCATGAAACGTATGCAAAAGAATGGGATATTGATTTGTCTAATAATTATATAAAGAAAGCCACTAAAAATTATACAGATTTTCTTGATGATACTTCCAAAAGACTTAGCTCCGTTGAAATAATGTTTGCAATGACTCCATGTATGAGACTTTATTCTTGGATAGGAAAAAGTTTGTATAAGGAGGATTTTGACATTAAATATAAAGAATGGATAATTACTTATTCTGATGAGAGCTTTGAAAAGCTAGCAGATTCACTTGAAAATCTTATTGAGACTAATAAAGAAACATATGATATTAATCACGCCAAATATTTATACAGGAGAGCTATGGAATTGGAGTTAGATTTTTTTAATGCATATTCAGATTTCTGATTTAAATTAAAATTTATTTATAGTACTTTCAAAAACGAGTTAATAAATTATGTATTCTAAAATTGCACTATCAATAGGCGGTAGTGACTCCGGTGGTGGAGCAGGCATACAGGCTGACTTGAGAACTTTCATGGCTCTTAAAGTACATGGATGTTCTGTTATTACATGTATTACCGCACAAAATAGTATAGAGGTTACATGCGTTCAACCAGTAGAGAAGAATACTTTATTAAGTCAATTGGATACTTTATTTGCTGATTTTGGTATTGATGCCTTAAAAACTGGAATGTTATTAAATGAAAGGATAATTAATGATACTGCTTCAAAATTAAATACATACAAAATAACCAAAATTATTGACCCAGTAATGGTTACAAGAACTGGTTCTAAATTACTTGAAGATTCTGCTATTAATGCTTATAAAAAACTCTTATTACCAATTGCGGATTTGGTAACTCCAAATATTTATGAAGCGAATCTACTTTCTGGTTTAGAAATAAGGAGTAAAGAAGATATCGAAAATTCAGCAAGAAAAATTATTGGTCTTGGAGCTAAAGCGGTACTTATAAAAGGTGGCGGTTTAAAAGATATGAAAGGGAAGGATTTTTTCCTTGACTTAAATGGTAGAAAAGAGTGGCTATTTAATAATTTTATAAATACAAAAAATACCCATGGTAGCGGTTGTACTTTGAGTGCTGCTATTTGTGGTTACAAGGCTTTAGGTTTTGATCTATTTGATTCCATACAAAAAGCGAAATTATTTGTTGAGAAATCTTTAGACAATTCTTATAAAATAGGATCTGGCCCTGGTCCCTTAGGCCATTATTAATTATTTATAGAAGTGTAGTTAGAACCACCATTTTCTGTAAGGCTTTTTTAAAAATAAGATTTCTTCAGTCTCCCATCCTCCCTCCAACCACTCAAGATGCTCAAGTAATAAAGACTCACTTTCCCTTTTGCTTAATTGCCCAATTCTATTAGCAATACCATCGAACCTTACTTTCATCAATTCCTCAATCTTGATGTTATTCATAGGTTAAATAATAAATTTTTTCTACTCTTACTTGTATACATTTTCTTGTCAACGATTTAATTTTATTTGTTTACTAGCAGTTCTTAAATATGTATTAAATACAACTTTTTAAAACAGATAGTAATTAAGACTTATTCACATAGATTTAATTAAAGACTAAATTTATAAAAAAATACTTTAACTATGAATAAAGAAGAAACAGCAAAGCAAAAAACTATTTTAAATGTAGGCTATTGTGAAACGACCTCTGAATGGCTTAATAGAATCATTACTGAACTGGCAGATGAAAATAAAAATTTTGTAGATTTGTCAGTTATCTGTGCTTAATTTTTTAGAAAATATAGTTAATTTTGATTTATTTACAGTTAGCTTTTAATTATAAGGGAAATTTTAAAGATATTTTTGTGATGTGAATCCTAATAAAAAAAACATAGAAATAATTAAACAATTTAATTTATCTCCTCATCCTGAGGGTGGATGGTTTAGAGAGATAGTAAGGAGTGAGAATTCTCTAATGAGGGAAGATGGCCAAAGTAGAAACTTTATTACGGGAATTTATTATCTTTTGGAGAGAGATGCAAAAAGTGCTTGGCACAGAGTAAAAAATGCTGATGAAATTTGGATTTATTTAAGGGGCGATCCTCTGAATTTATGGTGCCTAGATAATGATAATAAGTTAATAAGAAATTTAATTTTAGATTCCAATAATCCAGTAGAAATGATCCCATCTGGATATTGGCAAGCTGCAAAAAGTACAGGCGAATTTACTTTAGTGAGTTGTTGTGTTGGCCCGGGCTTTGATTTTAAGGATTTTGAATTACTCAGAAAAACAAACCATACTTCTAGATTGGATAAAGCAATTAATGATCTTATTTGAGACATTTTTTGGTTTATATTATTGAAATTATCCTCTAGATTGATAAGGCTACTCAATCAATCTATATTTAATGAATCAAAATTCTGTCAAAACAATTGGTATTAATGATGAACCAAGAAAAGATTCACACTTAGTATATTTAAATCAGGCTGATGGATTAAAAGGCATCCTTAATAGAGATTTTGATGAATGGTCTAATTTTGATAGTTGGGAAAGTATTTCAGTTCAGCAATGGATTTTTTCTAGAGCTTTGGAGGTTTTCAGAGGTAAGAAAATTGATATTAAATGCGACTGTTGTGAACATAATGATTTAATCCCAAATGATTTTGAGAGTATTAAAAAAGAAAAATGTTTTGGTAAAAAAAGTGCTTACATGATTGAAAAAGTTGTAGATGAAATTGAATTAGCTAAGGCAAGAAGAGAAAGTGATGGAACCTATTCTGCGTAAGATTCATTAATATCAATGGAGTGAAAAATCTTTTATTTACCAGTGAAAATTATCAGAAGAACCAATCGTTAAATTTCTAGTGGACATCTTATGGAACTTAAAGTGTACCGAATCACTGAACTCCTTTTCATCTGAGTAATTCACAAGATCCACTGGGTCAATGTTTTCATCGAACCATGCATCATATTCAATATGGTTTGGTTCAGCAAAATAACTCATATACAATTAATAGCTTCCAAAAAACCTATAAACGGTACATGCGATACCAAATTAAAATTCTTAATTTTTAGATAATCTATATTTTTAACTTGTTCATCAAGATTAGTTTCTAAAAAGATAGGAGAAATATCTATAAATTCATGTCTCTCAATACATCCATGATTTATATCCATCCCCACTTCACAATCAAGGATGGGAAGATGAACCAGTGCATAGCCATGAACGTAACAGGAGTTCCATATAAGATCTTTAAAACAAAATTAGGATATAGCAGAGTTTAAGGATAAGAGTATTAACTAATTAATTCGTCTAAATTATTAATAAGAATCTGAGTGCTAGAGGTAACCATAGACAGAGAAGAAGCATTAGTAAAATAGTAATAGCATGGATATTTGGAATGTAATGCTCTTTTAAAATTTGTGTTTTCATAATTTATCCCGCCTTCTTAAGTTTGATTTCTCTTCTGATAAGCAATGCAATAACTACAACACACATGTTCATTAGAAATATGTCTAATGGCATTTAATAAAAAAGTCTCTACTTAATTAATAGCAAGATTTTAGATCCACGAATCAAGAAATGATTACTAATAGTTATTGGCTTAATAAAATAAATTTAAAAATTAAATTTATGCTTAAATATCTCAGAACTTTTAATTATTAAATGGCTTATTCAGAAACAAGAATAGTAATAGGTGGTCTAGCCCATGTACCTGTTCTTATTTTTATAGCCAATTTTATAAAAGGTAAGTTTGGATTTAAAACTGAAGAGACAAAAGATACTGTACTTAAAGGAGAGTCTATTAAAATTATTGAGCAAAAAAATCCTGTAGTTAAAGCGGGAAAAGCAAAAACTTTAAAGGAACTTTCAAATAAGCTGGATAATATTGAACAGAAGGCTGATGAAGTTTATGAAAAGGTAAAGAAGAAAAAAAGGACAAGAAGAAAAAAAAAGAATAACTAAATTGAGATCCTATCAAGCATCAATATATCTTGAGCTTGAATTGTATCTCTCTTATCTTCATCTTAAGGATCTTTATAAGATTCAATTTCAGCTTGAATTTTTCTCTTGTAAACTCCTTTGATGTAGTCAATTTCTCAACTCTCTTTATTCAAGAGTGAGAATGGTGATCTTTTTTAAGTTCATAACTTTCTCTTAATAAATAAGTTTTGATTAGCTCCAGTTCTTATCAGATTCGACGAAGCTATCTAACGTTTGCTGATTCCTGATTTCTTCCTCAAGAAGTTCTTCTTTTGATCTTTCTTCAATCTCAGATTTATGATCTTCTTTTAGAGTTAATTTGGTAGACATTTGCTCATGACGACTACAATAATGTTCTAGCTAGTCTGATAAGCCATCTGACTTAAAAATATGTACGGTTTGAGGTACTACCCCTATACGGATAAAGGATCAACAATTGAATTTGAATATGGTTAAAATCTTTAGATTAGTTTTTTTTCCCTTTAAAAATCATTAGTAAAGGCACACCAATAAGCATAAGACTCCCATCAATTAATAAAAAAATATTTAGATTCATTTATCCATTTCTTCGGGGGTAGCCCAGTTAAAAGGTATCCCTTTTTTAAATGCCTTTTTTTTCATATCATACATCTCTTTTCTGATTTTGTTGTAATAGGCCAACTCTTCTGCATCATCAGAACCCAGACCATAATTCATTGTCGCTGCAAGATAAATTCTGTGCATCCGGTATGAGGATAGTGACATTACTGTAGACAATCTCTATTAAATATATCTGAATTTAATAAAATAAGAGTTTTATTTATTGAATCAGCAAAAGGTTTAGAGTCACCAATTTGCTTATTAGTACTTAATGTAATTTTAAAATGAGCTTTAGCATAATCAACCAAATAAAATTATTGGGGAAGGTTTAGCGATATTAGTAATGCTGGGTATTTATATAAAATTTCTCGATATATATCAGTAATATTTTTAATCTTTAGGCCTGTTTCAACACAAAAACAATATGTTCATTATCTACATCTTTGAAAAAATAATTAACCTGTGAATCCCATTTTCTGTTCTGCTGCCATTAATGAACCAACAAGCTTGTGCTCAGCAACTTTTTCATCGTCAGTCATAACTGGCTTGATATCAAAATCTATATCAAACTTAACTTTCCAAGGAGCAAAATGTTCTGTCATTTTTATGCCTGCTGAAGCTTGGACAATAATATAAACATTATTTGAGTAAGAGGCATGATACCTTCCCAAAACTTTGAATCCTTCAAACTCATCATTCAAAGTTCCATCTTCAATAACCTTTAAAAAAAGATCATACGCTGCACCCATAAGAGCAACATTTTTAAAAGTTGCAGTTACTAAATAAGTATTCATTTGATTAAAAAATCTACAAATATTTTCTAAGATAAAGTATTAAAAATTGAGTTATAGATCTTGAAATGAATACTTGTATTATGGAACTTTCTTTTAAATGAGTATCAATCATGATAACCAACTTTAGAAACAATATTTCCTGAAACAGGATCAGTAACTCCAAGTTCAGGAGATAACTCTTCCATAAATCCTCTAACCTCATCAAGATGAGCAATCATAGCTGGTCTTTGAGCTGCAATAGCTTCTGCATTTTTCCAGATCCCAACAAAACAGTAATCATAATCTCCAGTTTTTGCGATATATCTTTGAGTCATCCCCTCAAAACTTGTTTTTTCTATTACTTCAAAATACTGATCTATACAATCTGACTTTAATTTAAAACGAACAACATTCATGAAATTTTGAGCAGTCATAAAAAAGAGGGGTTTATCCCTCTATGTTAGATCGACTGTCAATCTTTAAAATGTATATGATAGCATTCTTTTCATTTGTTAATCACAACTATCGTCCTTTGTTAATGAAGCAGTCCAAGAGGTTTCCTCCATTGTTGATAAGTCAACTCTATGAGTTGCCATCCAGTCACCATTGGCTTCCACAAACTTTTGAACATTACCTTCTGGAGCTTGATGAATAACAATTATTTTTTGAGGATCTTCCTTGCTTACCCCTCTGAAAAGTGGCTTAATATCAAATTCTGAATGCCTTTTATCTGCTTCCTCACTATCAAATATTGCAGCCCATTCATCGAAAGTGCTTTCAATTTTAAAAGTAAACACGGAGGTGACTGAACAAGACATAAAAAAGGAGCTAATTTCCCCTTATTTTAGATCGACTGTCAATGATATTTGCACTTATCAAAGTACCTACAGAGGAACTAAAGTTTATTGCTAATGAAACGCTCACTACTTGCACTGCTGATAGTTAAAAAATGACAGCCAACTTAGAGATAATCGTATACCATTCATAAAAATCAAAATCTTTAATGAAAAAAACTATTTTTATTGGTTTAATTGCTGGCATTGCTGGGCTTGCAATTGGTTACAAAGTCCCAAAAGACAAGAATGCTGGTTATGTAATGATTTCTGGCAGAATTACAAATCCAGAACAAGCAGGTAAATACTTTGAAGCAGTAAATGATGTTGTTGTTAAAGGTTGCGGAGCAAAGACATTATCAGTTGACTTCGAGACTGATGTTAGAGAGGGATATGATGGCCCTTTTTCTGTGCTTTCAAAATTTCCAAGTAAACAAGCAGTAATTGATTGTTATGAAGGACCCTATCAAGAATTAATTCCTTTAAGAAAAGGAGCTATAGATATGAATTTTAGAATAGTTGAAAAAAATAGATAAAAAAAAGAGCTACTAGTCAATATTAGCTTATTTCATATAAATTCATTTGTAGCAATGCTTTTGGCCATGCCCTCGTCGGGACTTGAACCCGAGACCTCTCCCTTACCAAGGGAGTGCTCTACCGCTGAGCTACAAGGGCAATTTTAAAGTGGGCCGGGTTGGATTTGAACCAACGTAGGCAGAGCCAGCGGATTTACAGTCCGCCCCCTTTAACCACTCGGGCACCGACCCCCACTATTTGAACTTATCAGTTAATGGACACTTTGTGTGAAATTGTTTTGGTTTTTTTGTTTCTTTCTAGATAGCATTTGTAAAGAAAAGACTTTTTGATGATGAATATTTTATTGATAAATGGACCAAATCTAAATCTTTTGGGCACTAGAGAACCTGAAATTTATGGTAATAAAACATTGAGTGATATAGAAAAAGATTTAACTAAAGTTGCTAAAGAAAAAAGTATTAATCTTGAATGTTTTCAAAGTAATCACGAAGGAGAAATAGTAGATAAAATTCAAGAGTCTGTAAAAAGTATCCAAGGTATACTTATAAATGCTGGTGCTTTTACTCATACCTCGATTTCTATTCGTGATGCTTTAATTGGATCGAAGATTCCTTTTGTAGAGTTACATATTTCAAATATTTTCAGTAGAGAAGATTTTCGTAAAGAATCTTTTCTTACAGATAAAGCTATAGGAATTATTAGTGGATTCGGCATATCAAGTTATTACTTAGCTCTTGAAGGAATCATTGGATATTTGAGTATTAAAGATTAAATGCTAGTCGATTTTAAAAGGCCCACTTCTCATATTAAATATTTATCGTCATTTACCTCAGATGAGTGGATCAAACTCGCATTATCTAATCCAATAGATATTCTTATTGACCATGCTCATTGTGAAAGAAAAGCAGCAGGAGTAGCTATTCAATTGATGTTTAGATATCCATCAGAACCAAATCTGGCAGAAGTTTTAAGTCCAATAGCGAGAGAGGAATTAGAGCATTTTGAAAAAATACTTTATTTTTTAAAGGATCTTGGACATTCTCTTGAGTCCTTAAAACCGCCTCCATATGGAGCTGAATTGTCCAAGCATATAAGAAAGGAAGAGCCCAATAGAATGCTTGATAGTTTCTTAATAGCGGGACTTATTGAAGCAAGAAGTCATGAAAGATTAAGCTTGCTTGCATTGAATTATGAAGATAAATCGTTTAAATCCCTTTATGAGTCTCTGCTAGAGAGTGAGGCAAGACATTTTGGAGTTTACTGGAAACTTGCGCAAACTAAATTCTCTAAAAATCAAACTTTCAAAAGGTTAGAGGAATTGTCTGAAATTGAGTCAGCAATATTGGCAGAAACTTTTATATTGCCAAGGGTACATAGCTAAAGTTAATAAAATAAAAATGATAATAAAAAAGTTCTTAAGTTTACTTAATCCATATAAAACTGATTTACCAACATTCACCATAGTTGGTGTAGGCCCTGGAGATCCATCGCTTTTAACAATTGCTGCTGTGGATGCAATAAAAAAAGCGAAAGTTATAGTTTTCCCTATATCAGATGATAATAAAAAGAGTTTTGCTGCGGAAATAGTCAAGAAATATACCAAATTTAAAAAAAATATCCCCATTATCTTTCCAATGGCTAGGAAGGATTTTGATCCAGATGAAATATGGTCTAACGCAGTAGAAAAAATTGTGAATTTTATTCAAAATGGAGAATCAGTTGTTTTACTTTGTCTTGGAGATACTTCACTATTTGCA
Organism: uncultured Prochlorococcus sp.; assembly: GCA_902600395.1. Taxonomy (GTDB): domain Bacteria; phylum Cyanobacteriota; class Cyanobacteriia; order PCC-6307; family Cyanobiaceae; genus Prochlorococcus_A. The sequence goes on from CACKJL010000020.1 coordinate 17,345, forward strand.
AGTTCTTCTAATATTTTGAGGATAATAAAGCATAATTATCCAGAAATTATTACCAAAACCATACCTGGTATTTCTTCTCTATCAGCAACAGCAGCTTTGAATGATTTTGATTTGGTAAAAAAAGGTGAGACCTTGATCATCAAAGAATGTCC
>CACKJL010000021.1 GCA_902600395.1 uncultured Prochlorococcus sp.
TTGCTGTTCTTAATGAAAATGACTTTATTTTAGAAATTGGTCCTGGTAAAGGAGCTTTAACATCTAAGTTGTTAGATTCAGAAATTAAAAAATTACATGCAATTGAATTAGATAAAGATTTAATAAATTTATTAAATGATAAATTCAATAATAATGATAGGTTTTCACTTCAGCAGGGAGATATTCTTTCTGTAAATTTAGATTTGATTAATAAGAAGATTACAAAAGTGATTGCAAATATTCCCTACAATATAACTGGACCAATATTGGATATTTTCATAGGAAGATTGGGCATTATAAGAGATTATAATTACGAAAAAATAATATTTTTAATGCAGAAAGACGTTGTAGATAGAATTTTGTCAAAAGAAGGTAGTCCCAATGCTGGTGCGCTTAGTGTAAGAATGCAACTTTTATCAAAAATAAAAAGAATATGTGATGTGCCGCCTTCATCATTTAGTCCGCCTCCAAAAGTTTTTTCTTCTTTAGTAGTTTTCGAACCAATTAAAAATGATTTAAGATTAGATACTAATCTAGAAAAGTATATAGATAAACTTCTTCGAATTTCATTTAATTCAAGAAGAAAAATGCTTAGAAATACTCTTAATACAATACTTTCAAATGATGAGATAAATGAATTATCTGAATCTTCAAAAGTTTGCTTTAATTTAAGACCACAAGATATCTCAATTGACCAATGGATTAAGCTTGCAGAAAATTGTATTAAAATTAAAAAATAAAAATTTAAGTATATGCAAGATTTAGCAAAAACGAAAATTAATATAAAATCTCCTGCCAAAATAAATTTGCACCTTGAAGTTATTGGTAAAAGAGAGGATGGATTTCATGAGTTAGCAATGATTATGCAAAATATCGATCTTTCTGATTATTTAGAATTTGAAATTAATAATGAAGGTATAATTAAACTTGAGTCTGATTGTAATGATTTAAGCTTATCTGATGATAACTTAATTGTTAAATCGGCAAATCTTTTAAGGAAAAAATCAAATATAAATTATGGTGCGAATATATTTTTAAGAAAAAATATTCCAATTGGCGCAGGATTAGCTGGTGGATCCAGTAATGCAGCCGCAACATTAATTGGTCTTAATAAGTTATGGGATTTGAACTTAGATCAAGAAACATTATGTTCATTAGCATCAACTTTAGGATCTGATATTCCTTTTTTTATAAATGGTGGAATTCAATTATGTTTTGGAAAAGGAGAAATTTTGGAGAAATTAGATTCAAACTTTGAATATGGAGTAATTCTTTTAAAAAATCCAAATATATCAGTATCTACTGCTGAAACTTATAAAAAATACAGTAATAGATTTTGTGATCAATATCTTACTGATAGAGAAATGATTGAGAATATAAGAAATAATTTAAGAGATAATGGTTTAAATAATTTAAATTTTGATAATCAGTATTTATCTATTAAAAATGATTTGCAGTTAGTTGTTGAAAATGAAAATGATTCTGTAAAGCAAGCATTATATTTACTTTCTAAATTAGAAAATTGTCTGACATTTTCAATGAGTGGATCAGGACCTACATGCTTTGCAATCTTTAAAGATATAGAGACTGCTAAAAAAGAATTAGCTGCAAATTATAAATTATTTAAAGATAATGGTTATGATTCATGGGTTTGCACTTTCCTTGAAAAGGGAATAACATTTATTTAAATTTTTTTATTCAAAAATTTATTTTGGCTGATAAAAGTAATCAGAATATTGAAAAAAATATTCCCGAAAAAGGACCATTAAATTTTATTGTAGGATCATTAACAAGTTTTTTATTATTTATATTTTTTTATTTTTTAAGTAATAAAATTGCAATTTATTTTTCAGTACATAAACCATCTAATTCTTCTGAAATAGTCCAAAATATTTCTTCTAGTATTAATACATTAATAATAGGGTTATCTTTTTTGCTAACTTTCTCTTTTGCTTTTATAGGTATAGGACTTTTTATTGTATTTATTCGCAGTTTTTTTCTGAAGAAAAGTTGAATTGCCAATAATATTAAGAAAACACTTTCTTTGAATGTCTTTACATGACTTAGGCCTTTTAGTTCTTTTGCTGTCACCTGGAATGATTTTATCAATATTACTACTCATAACCTTCGCTGAAGGAGGTTGAATTATTCAAAGTGGTAGGATTATATAGGTGATTAATTAGGTAATTAATTGTGGCTGGAACATTATTATTTAATGCTTTGAAAGAGGCAATTGATGAAGAAATGGCAAATGATGTAAATGTTTGCGTTATGGGGGAAGATGTTGGTCAATATGGAGGATCTTACAAGGTTACTAAGGATTTATATGAGAAATATGGAGAGTTAAGAGTCTTAGATACTCCAATTGCAGAGAATAGTTTTACGGGAATGGCTGTGGGTGCAGCAATGACTGGGTTAAGACCCATTGTAGAAGGAATGAATATGGGTTTTTTGCTTTTAGCTTTTAATCAGATATCAAATAATATGGGTATGCTTAGGTATACAAGTGGAGGAAATTATAAAATACCAGCAGTAGTTAGAGGACCTGGAGGAGTTGGTCGTCAACTTGGTGCTGAACACAGCCAAAGACTTGAAGCATATTTTCATGCAGTTCCTGGCATAAAGATAGTTGCATGTAGTACACCTACGAATGCTAAGGGTTTAATGAAAGCAGCTATAAGAGATGATAATCCGGTTCTATTTTTCGAACATGTTCTTCTATACAATTTGTCTGAAGAATTACCTGAAGGTGATTATACTTGTGCTTTAGATCAGGCTGACGTTGTAAAAGAAGGGAAAGATATTACTTTATTGACTTATTCAAGAATGAGACATCACTGCCTTAAGGCTGTTGAAGAATTAGAAAAAAAAGGAATAGAAGTTGAGTTAATAGATTTAATAAGTTTAAAACCATTTGATATGGAAACCATCTCAAAATCAATAAGAAAAACAAATAAAGTAATTATTGTTGAAGAATGTATGAAGACTGGAGGTATTGGTGCAGAATTAATTGCCTTGATAACAGAAGAGTGTTTTGATGATCTTGATGCTCGACCAATTAGATTATCTAGTCAGGATATTCCAACTCCTTATAATGGAAATCTTGAGAATTTGACAATAATCCAACCACATCAAATAGTTGAAAAAGTTGAACACTTAATTAGTGGGAGTATATAGAAAATGAAAAGAAGGCAGGGTTGGCTTTTTTTTATTATATTTCTACTTACTTTATCTGTTTATCTATTAATAAATTATCCCTTACAGTTGGGATTGGATTTACAAGGGGGTTCTCAACTTACACTACAAATTATTAAAGAGGAAGGTAAAGTAACAAGGGATGAACTTGAAGCAGTTAATTCGGTTATAGATAAGCGCGTTAATAATTTAGGAGTTTCCGAGTCTAATTTGCAAACCCTGGGTGGAGATCAATTGATTTTAGAATTACCAGGTGAACAAAATCCATTAGTTGCTTCAAGAGTATTAGGTAAGACTGCTTTATTAGAATTTAGAACCCAAAAAGAAGGAACATCTAAAGATTTAAAAAACCTGCAACTACAGAGATTGAGTATTAAAGAATTAATTGAACAATATTCCTTTGCAGAAAAAAGTCAAAATGATGATAATTTCTTAAAAGCTATTCAAGATGATCTTAAAGATATAGAGCAAGAATTGAATTACTCATCTACTAGTAATGATTTATATGGGAAGTTAATTGAAATCAAAAGATATGTTGATAAAGAAATTACAAATTTATTTATTAAAACAGATTTATCTGGTAAGGATCTTATTAACGCAGGAAGGAGACAAGAACAAACTAATAGTAATTGGGAAGTTTTATTAACTTTTAGTAATTCAGGAGGTGAAAAGTTTGCAGAAATTACAAAGTCAATTGCTGGCACTAATCAATTATTGGCTATAATTCTAGATGGTGAATCAATAAGTGAAGCTAGTGTTGGTAATCAGTTTGCTAGTACTGGGATTACAGGAGGATCAGCAACAATTAGCGGTAATTTTAGTGCTGAAAATGCTAGAGAATTAGAAGTTCAACTTAAAGGAGGCTCATTGCCATTGCCAATTGAAATAGTAGAAACTAACACAATAGGGGCTCTGTTGGGATCCAAAAATATTTTAAAAAGTCTTTATGCAGCTATTAGTGGGTTAATTTTTGTTGGTATTTTTATGATTTTTAATTATAGAATTCTAGGTTTTGTTTCAGTTCTATCTCTACTTCTTTATGGTTTCTTTAACTTAGCCCTATATTCTTTAATTCCTGTAACTTTGACTTTACCTGGAATATCTGGGCTAATACTTAGCATTGGTATGGCTGTTGATGCAAATATTCTAATATTTGAGAGAATTAGAGAAGAATTATATGATGGCAATACTCTTACAAGATCTATTGACAGCGGTTTTCAAAGAGCTAATTCATCCATAGTTGATGGTCATATTACAACTCTTCTAAGTTGTTTTGTATTGTTTTTATTAGGAACAAATTTTGTTAAAGGTTTTGCTGCGACATTAGGTATTGGAGTTCTAATAAGCTTGTTTACCTCATTAAATTGTTCTAAAACTATTTTGCGATTTTTTACAACATATCAATCTTTAAGACAAAAAAATCTCTATCTACCCAATAATAATTTTTCAAATTAAATTTTTGTTTCTGATTTTCCCATGAAATACAATCTTGAACTAATAAAAAATAAAAGAAAGATAATTAGTTTTTCAACTTTTCTTATTTTGTTGAGTCTTTTAGGAATTTTATATTCAACTTTTAATACTTCTTATAAGAAACCTATAAATTTAGGGATGGATTTTGTTGGGGGAAACGAACTAAGAATAGAAAGAGTTTGTGAAGAAGAATGTTCTAATCTTTCCCCTGATTCAGTTTTAGAAAATTTAAGAGAGATCTCTAGTAATAAAAACTTTATAAATAATATTAATTTACAATTCCAAAATAATAATAAGTTAATTTCAATAAGAACTCCTTATTTGAGTATCGAAGAATCAAATAATCTAATTACTAATCTTGATAATATTATTGGACCTCTAAATTATGAGAGTAAGGATTCAAGATTAATAGGTCCAAAGCTTGGGAAAAGATTACTTACCAATTGTGTTACCTCATTGTTAGTTTCTTTATTTGCAATATCTTTATATATAACGATTAGGTTTGATAAAAAATATGCATTATTTGCATTATTAGCTTTATTCCATGATTTATTAATTGTTTTCGGTATATTCTCTTGGTTGGGAATTATATTATCTGTCGAGGTAAATAGTTTATTTGCGGTATCCTTGTTAACTATTGCTGGTTATTCTGTAAATGATACAGTTGTTATTTTTGATAGAATTCGTGAGAATTTAAAATCAAAGGAAGAAGGCTATAACGAAACTATTCAATTATCAGTAAACGAATCATTTAGGAGAACAACTTTTACCAGTATTACAACCCTTATCCCTTTATTAAGCATAATTTTGTTTGGATCTTACTCGCTGTTTTGGTTTTCTTTGGCCTTATCATTAGGAATTATTGTTGGAAGTTATTCAAGTATTTTATTGGCTCCATCTTTATTGCTTAAAAACTGAGCTTAAGCTTCTAATTTTATGAAATTGAATTACTATTTGATAATTTTATTTTCTTTAGTTTTAATAGATCTTTCTACTGAGCTAAGAATATTATTTGATCATTTTACTTTTAGTTCTCTATTTTTTGCTATAGGTAAACATCCCTTAGCTATCTTTGTACTTTTTTCCTACCCATATTTATATAAAAAATTAATTAAGTAGTTTTTAAATATCTTTAAATGATTCTTTGATTAAAACCTGTATTACTACAGCTAATGGAAGAGATAGTATTAAGCCTAATGGACCAAAAATGAAGGTAAATCCAAATTGTGATATTAATGTCAAACCAGGAAGCAGGTTTGCTTTTTTCTTCATTATAGATGGCATTATTATATAGCTTTCAATATTTTGAATGATTACATATGATCCAAAAACTGCCAGTGGTTTCCAAAAATTATCTAGTAGTGCAATTGAGATTGGAAATATACCGCTAATAACTGGACCTATATTTGGAATTATATTAAGAACCATCGCTATTAAAGCATTAGAGACAACGTATTTGACATCTAATATAGATAAAACTATTAATGATAATAAACCTACTGATAATGAGCTTATGACCATAGAAAAGGTCCAATTTGCTAATGCAATATTGCATTTTTCCAGAATATTTCTAAATTTATTACGGTAATTTTTTGGTATTAATAGAAGTACATTTTCTTTATATTGTTTTGGTTCAATAGAAATCATCAAACTCACTGCTAATACGAATATTAATCTCAAAAGACCTGAACCTAGATTCCCCGCTATATTTATTAAATTCTTAAAACTTTCTTGAATAGCTTTTGCAATAGTTGAGACATCTGGAATGGTAACTACATTATTTATTAAACTGAATATGTCTATAACATTTTCTGATTGTTCGCCATAAAATAAGCTATTAAATTTGTTCAGATTTGTATTGATCAATATATTTATTTTTGATAAACCATTTGGAATGTCAACTAGTATTTCATTGAATTCTTTTATAAACGGAGGTAATACAAGAATAAAAATAGTAAATATTATTACTGATATTACGGCTAATACAAGAAACAAAGAAATCGATCGAGGAATTTTCAAACCTTTTTGGATTTGATTAGATAAATTACATACAATATTTGAAATTACTAAAGAACAAATTATTAGTAGGAGAAAATCCCTTAAAGTCCATACTATTAATAAAGCGATTAATATTACTACTAACTTGAAATATGATGAACTATTCAATTTTCATAATATTCTACTTCTTTTCAGAATATCCCAATCCATTTGATTTGGCATAACTATTTGCAAATCTCATAAATCTGTCAAAGTCTGCTGTGTTCTTCCAAATATAAACAGCTTCTAAAAATATTGGTTCTCCATCAACAAACTTTACTTTAACTTCTCTAGTTAATATTTCACCTTCTGAATCTATCATCCGCATACCTGTGATTTCACCGTCTGTAATTGAAGATAATGCCTGAGGTTTTTCAAACAAAAATAATGCTTGACCGGTGGTACCATCTTTACTCCTAGTCAGTCTTATTTCAGGCACTACTGGTTCATCAGTTCCCTCATAAAATTGTATTTTTGCAGTTTTATTTGTTGACATAATATTCGGTTGATAATTTTTCATCTTAGGAAATATTTTCCATATTCGTTTGTAGTTATTTTATAAAACATTATTTATTAACTCTAGAATACTTTCATCATATTTTTTATCAGTTAAATCTATTATCTTTATATTAGTTTTGCCAACCTTTTCATATTCATAACACTTATCATAATAATCTAAAACTGATCTGCAAACTAAGTCCCATTTCTCATTATGAATTGATTCAAGAGCTATTTTTGTTCTTTGCGGTCCTAGTCTTTTTTTTATCCTTAGTACTGATTCTTGGAGTTCCTCTTTTTTAAATACACTATACGTATCTATTAACTCATCTAATCTGTTAGATTCGCTCCTTATAATCTCAATCCTCCTAGAGTTTTTCATCTGATTGAAGAATTCATGAGGAATTTTACATTTACCTATATTTGCACTTTCAGCTTCTACAAAAATATTATTAGAACATTTAAAAGAATTTAATTTTTCTGCAATTATATTTTCAAATTGTTCATTTGAGGGTTGTTTTTTCATTCCTAAACCTCCAAATGTACTTCCTCTATGACAAGCAAATCCTTCAAGATCAATAGTTTGATATTTATATTGGTCAAGTAATGATAATAATCTTGTCTTACCTGTTCCTGTTTTCCCGCCAATAACTACTAAATTCAACTTATTTGAAAAACTATCTAATACCCATCTTCTATATATTTTGTATCCGCCATTAAGTGTAACTATATTTAATTTAAATTTATCTAATAACCATCCAATACTTTGTGAACGCATTCCTCCTCTAGAGCAATATATCCTGATAAATAATTCATTATTTTTATTAGGAATAGTTGTATGATACTCAATACTCTTGAATAAATTATCAAGAAGTAATTCCATTTTTTTTTCAAAAAATTTTAATCCCTCTATGACTGCTTTTTTTCTACCTTCTTTTTTGTAAATTGTACCAATTATAGATCTCTCATCATCATTAAATAGTGGAATATTAATAGAATTAGGCATGTGTCCTTTATAATATTCACTCGGGCTCCTAACATCTATAAGTGGTCCTTTAAAACATCTAAATTTCTCTAGTTCTTTTCTTTTGAAATACATGGATAGTTTTTATTTTTTTAGATTGAGTTTTTAAAATGAATAACAAAGAACAGGATAACTATAGTAATGCTACATTAGATCTTATAAAAAAATTTGTAGATTCCAATCAAAGAAAAAGAATAAATTCATTAACTCAAATAGAATCTGAAGTCGAAAATATTTTTAATCTAGGCCCATCACTGTTTGATATGTTTGATAGAGAAGGAGATGACTGGGCTGCTGGTTGGATATTGCAAGTTTTAAAAAAATTTAAGCCAGAATTCTTTGAAAACTCTATATTCAATAATTGGTTTAATACATATTCAGATATTGATATTAATTATAAAGATTTGCAATTGATGTTAGTTGAGCAAAAATTTGAAGATGCAGATAGATTAACAAGTTCCTACTTACGAAAATTAGCTGGAAAATTAGCTGAAAAACGAGGATATGTTTTCTACAGTGAAGTTAAAAATATGTCAGGAAAAGATCTAGAAACAATAGATAGATTATGGACTATTTATTCTACTGGTAGATTTGGATTTTCAATTCAAGCAAAGATATTAAAATCAGTAGGGAAAAAATATGAATTAATGTGGCCGAAAATAGGGTGGAAAAAAGAGGGCTTATGGACAAGATATCCTGGATCTTTTTCCTGGTCATTGGATGCTCCTGATGGACATATGCCTTTAATAAATCAACTAAGAGGTGTAAGGCTTATGGACTCCATCCTACGGCATCCCGCCATTTCAAAGAGACACAATAATATTCTTTAAATTGAGGTATCTAATAAGTTAAAATTAAGATAGTGTAAAAATATTATTATGTCCTTATTTCGGGGCAAAAATATTTTAAAAAGATTTTTTAAAAGACCAAAAATTAACTGGTCAAACTACGAATTCGAATCATCATTACAGTTAAATGAATTTGTCGATCAATTATTAGAACCTATTAAAAATTCTCAATCAAGCTATCTTATAAAACTTGGTTTACATGAAGCTCTAGTTAACGCAGTAAAACATGGAAATAAATTAGATCCTAAAAAAAATATTAGAGTAAGAAGAATAATTACTCCTAATTGGTGTGTTTGGCAAATTCAAGATCAAGGTAATGGTTTAGAAATAAAAAAAAGAGACTACAAATTACCTAAAAAAATAAGTAGTGTAAATGGCCGTGGCCTTTATATTATTAATGAATGTTTTGATGATATTAGATGGAGTAGTAAAGGTAATAGGCTTCAGTTGGCTTTAAAAAGGTGATTTTTACTAGGGCAAGGTTGATCTACGTTTATTTCTTTTAACCATTTAACACTTTCTTCTATATATTCAATAGTTTCCTTGTCATTGCAAGAAATAATTAAATGGCATAATCCAGCCGAAATTAGTTCTGCAGCTCGTTTATATTTATTTCCTTTATCTTTATGCCATTTAGAATGGTCAATCTTTAATTTGTCATTAAGACTTTGAACAAGTTGAATAGTATCTTTATCCCAATAGGTCATAGGAGGTTTTGTTTTACTTTACAGCAGACCATACTTTGGTCATAAAAAAGGAATTTGATTTTACATCTTTAAACCCTACATCCTTAATTTTAGAATCTATATCCTCTTTTATATAATCACTATAAAAAGGCTCATGAAAGGATTTATAGAAGCTTTCCATTACGGATGTAAAGTCAGGTGAATCACTTATTTGAATTGAATCAGCTAAAACTAATATTCCGCCAGGTTCAAGAACTCTAAAAAATTCATTTAAAACTTTAGCTCTAATTGTTCTAGGTAATTCATGAAATAAGTACACACAAGAAATGCATTGAAAACTATCATCTTCAAAAGGTAATTCCTCAGCGTTACCTTTTATCAATTGAATTAAATCTCCATCTAAATCTGAAATATATCTACTTGCCTCTTTTAAGTATGAATCAGATAAATCAATGCCTGTAATTTTTTCTTTAGGAAAAGCTGCTCTTAATTGTTTTAATGTTCTTCCTGATCCTGTAGCCACATCAAGTATTTTTATAGTACTTTTTCTTCTATCTCTAAAAATTTCAAGTCCTTCTTTTATTGGCTTAATTATTCTTCTCCTCATTGAGTCGGCACTACCATTGAAAAGTATCTCAACTTGTAGGTCATAAATGCTAGCTGAAAAATCTGATAAATAACCATCTGTTTGATGATGAAAATTTCTCAAGTAATATTGAGGATAATTGTCTTTATCAATTGATTTTGGAAGATCATCAAAGTTTTGTTTTCTGCGTCTATCCCATGTATTAGGCATATCAAGCCAAATTTTAGGATATTGAGTTAGATATCTAAGCCATGGTTCGTCAAACAATAATTTTTTGGGATATATATTTTTTTCTGCATCATTCCAATCTTCTTCTCTTAAGATATCCATTGAATTTTGGATTTGCATTAGAAGGTCTCTATCTATATCAAACTTTTCAAGCTTTGAATCAGGAAGAATAAAGTTCATTAATCTTGAACTAATCTGCTTGTGAGCGAAACCTGCAATGCTTTTACTTTGTTGTAGCGTTTTATATGCAATTTTTGAGATAGATTCTCTAGCCATTTTTCGATTTATATATATATATTCCAACAAAAAAAAAATCAATTTGAGAATAATTTGTGATATTTCTCAAATTGATTAATTAAAACTATTGTTTTCTTTTATTTATGCATCGTAATACATGAAGAATTCATGTGGATGAGGCCTTTGTCTTAGTTGTTGTACCTCTTCGTATTTTATATCGATAAAGTTATCAATAAAATCTTCAGTAAATACTCCACCAGCTAATAGATAATCCTTGTCTGCTTTTAACGCATTAAGTGAGTCATTTAGAGAGGATGGTACTGTATCAATTTTTGCAAGTTCATCAGCTGGAAGTTCAAATAAATCTACATCTACTCCATCACCAGGATCAATTTGATTTTTAATTCCATCAATACCAGCAAGCATCATTACAGAGAATGCTAAGTAAGGATTTGCAAGTGCGTCACCTGATCTGAATTCTAATCTTTTAGCTTTAGGGCTTGGTCCTGTTAAAGGTATTCTTACCGCAGCTGATCTATTACCCTCAGAATAAACTAGATTTACAGGTGCTTCGAATCCTGGAACCAATCGTTTATAACTATTAGTGGTTGGGTTAGTAAATGCTAAGAATGATGGTGCATGTTTAAGTATGCCACCGATGTACCATCTTGCTGTTTGAGATAAATTTGCATATGACCCTTCACCAAAGAATAGTGGCTGTCCACTCTTCCATAAACTTTGGTGTACATGCATTCCTGTTCCGTTGTCGTTAAAAACAGGTTTGGGCATAAATGTTGCTGTTTTTCCATATTTTTTTGCAACATTTCTGACAACGTATTTATATGTCATAACGTTATCAGCAGCATTTATTAACGAATCAAATTTCATTCCAAGCTCGTGTTGGCCTGCACCAGCAACTTCATGGTGATGTTTTTCAGTGGGGATACCTAATTCACCCATAAGAAGAAGCATCTCAGATCTGATGTCTTGGGCAGTATCATTTGGAGCTACTGGAAAATATCCTTCTTTGTATTGTATTTTGTATCCTAGGTTTCCCCCTTCTTCAATTCTCCCTGTATTCCATGGAGCTTCAATAGTATCTACACTATAAAAACAACCTCCTTCTTTAGAGTCATATCTAACATCATCAAATAAAAAGAATTCTGGTTCTGGTCCAAAAAATGCAGTATCTGCTATACCAGTCGAATCTAAATATTTTAATGCCTTTTGAGCTAAAGCTCTTGGACACCTATCATAAGGTTCCCCGCTTCTTGGCTCTTGAATAGAGCAAATCATACTTAGAGTTTTATGCTTATAAAAAGGATCTATCCATGCTGTACTTGCATCCGGAACCATTGACATGTCGGAGGCGTTAATTGCTTTCCAACCTCTTATTGATGAACCATCAAATGCTAGACCTTCTGTAAATGAATCCTCTTCTATCATGTCTGATGTAAGAGTTAAATGTTGCCATTTACCATGGATGTCTGTGAATTTTAAATCGATGAGTTCAATTCCTTCATCTTTAATTTGACTTAAAACATCTTGTGGAGACTTAGACATAACTTTTGAGATACCTTCTATGAAATTAATAACTTGATGATTCTTATTATGTATCAACCGTAACCTTTTTCAACACTAGATGTCTTCTTTGAGTGTTTCAAGTCATAACTTTAATAATTATTTACTTAATTATTTAAATTGAATTAATTTCTATAAAAAAATATCGCTTAAGTGACGATATTAGTCTAATTTAAAAGTAATTGAATGTAATGCTTTGACAGAAGCAAAACTTTTTCCGGCTTTAAATAAAGAGAATTTATCTCATTTTTCAAAGACTTATGTTCCCTCTAGACTTTTATTAGGACCTGGACCTTCAAACGCACATCCAGAAGTCTTAAGCGCTCTTTCTTTAAATCCTATTGGTCATTTAGATGAGGCATATATCTCATTGATGTCTGACGTTCAAAAACTTTTAAGGTATACCTGGCAGTGCAATAATCGTCTTACACTCCCAATGAGCGGCACTGGTAGTGCAGCGATGGAAGCTTCAATAGCTAATTTTATTGAAGAAGGCGAAAAAATTCTTATTGCAAAAAAAGGATATTTTGGAGATAGATTAGTTGATATGGCAACTAGATATAAAGCTCAAGTTGCCTTTATTGAAAAACCATGGGGTGAAGCTTTTACTTATGAGGAAATAAAGTATGAAATAGAGACTAAAAAACCCTCTATTTTTGCTATTGTCCATGCTGAAACATCAAGTGGTGTTTTACAACCTCTTGATGGTATTGGTGATATTTGTAGAAAAAATAATTGCTTGTTTTTAGTTGATGCTGTTACTTCACTTGGTGCTTTAGAATTACTGATAGACGAATGGAAAATTGATCTAGCATACAGTTGTAGTCAAAAGGGATTAAGTTGTCCCCCTGGATTAAGCCCTTTTACAATGAATAAAAGAGCTGAAGAAAAACTAAGTTCAAGAAAAACAAAAGTACCAAACTGGTATTTAGATTTATCTCTATTAAATAAATATTGGGGTTCTGATCGTGTTTATCATCATACTGCTCCCGTAAATATGAATTTTGCTATTCGTGAAGGTTTACGATTAATTGCAAATGAGGGTTTAGAAAATGTTTGGAATAGACATAATAATAATGCAAAAAAACTGTGGAATGGTTTAGAAAGTTTAGGTATGGAGTTACATGTATCAGAGGATTATAGATTGCCAACTTTAACCACAGTTAAAATACCTCCAGCAGTTGATGGGGATGGTTTTAGAAATCATCTCTTAAGAAACTTTGGAATTGAGATAGGAAATGGACTTGGAGAATTATCCGGAAAGGTGTGGCGTGTAGGACTAATGGGTTTTAATTCATGTGAGGAGAATGTTGATAGATTATTGAACTTATTTGATACCGAACTAAAGAAATTTTCTATTTTTGAGTCCTCAACTTTTTGAACCAAATCTGTAAAATTTGACTGCATTCATCTTCTAGGATACCTCCAATTACTTTCATTTTGTGATGAGCACTTTCATGTTTTGATAGGTCAATTGAACCACCCAATCCACCTCTTTTCTTATCGTAAGCTCCGAAAATAACCTTACCCATCCGTGCTTGAATAAGTGCAGAAGAACACATAGTACAAGGTTCTAAATTTGTGATAATAGTACATTCATTAAATCTCCAATCATTTTTTATTAGAGATGCCTGCCTAAGTGCCATTATCTCAGCATGACCTAATGGGTCTTTATTTATATTCCTTCTGTTAACCCCTCTCCCGATACATCTGCCTCTCTCATCTAGAATTATTGAACAGATTGGTAGCTCAACTTTCCCAATTTCTTTGGATCTCCTTAATATCGAATTCATCCACGAAGTGTATTTTGAATTATTTGTTTTTTTTTGTTGGTCTTCATTACTATTTCCATTTTCAAAAATATATCTCATTTACCAAGATTGAGAATAGAATTATTAATAGATATCTTATCTGATGGCTGAAGATTTAATTAATAATAAAGATATATATTTCCCCTCAAATTTAGGGACTAATGACAAATTGATTACTCTTTTGAATAGAGCAAGTCGAATTCTTTGTGACTGGTTTTCTAAAGCTGATAAAAATGGTCCTTTACCTTTTGATGAGAGTTTCAATTGTATTATGCCTGAGGAAGATGGTAACTCTGAGGAAGATTTGTTTTCTGATATTGAATCTCTTTTGAATAATTCATTTAATCCCGTTCATCCTGGCTCACTAGCTCACCTTGATCCCCCACCTTTAATTTTTTCTATTTTGGGAGATTTAATTGCTGCTGGTTTAAATAATAATCTTCTCGCTTACGAGTTATCACCAAGTGTAACCTTGCTTGAGGAATCATTATGCAAATGGTTTGCCAAGAAAATAGGGTTTAATGATTTCTCAGGAGGTATAGCTGCTAGCGGAGGTACATTAAGTAATCTTAATGCACTTATTGCAGCTAGAAATAACGCTGGACTAGGTTCAGATCCCAATTCTCTATTACTTGTTAGTGAAGATGCTCATTCTTCTTTCGTTAAATGTATAAGAGTAATGGGTCTTGATACTAGGAATCTTGTCAGGATTAAAACTGATAATCAAGGTCGAATGGATATAAACGATCTGAGAAACTCTTTAGATAAATATTCAATAGATAATAAAAAAATATTTGCTATAGTTGCCACCCTTGGGACAACTGTAAGAGGAGCCATTGATCCTATTAAAGAAATAAGTGAAATCTGTAAACAAAGAAACATATGGTTACATATTGATGGTTCAATTGGAGGGATTTTTGCTATAACTTCTATTCCAATAGAAGGTCTAAATAATATTAATCAGGCTAATTCGATAACGATAAATCCACAAAAAATTATTGGCATTACAAAGACTTCATCTTTGTTATTGGTTTCAAATATGAGTACTTTAGAAAATACTTTTAATACTGGCCTACCATATATATCATCCAAAGAAAATATCATAAATAGAGGAGAAATAGGCATACAAGGTTCTAGACCTGCGGAGGTTATCAAACTATGGCTTGGGTTACGTTTTTTAGGTCTCAAAGGAATAGAAAATATACTTAAGTCATCAATTAAAAGAAAAGATTTTTTTGTAAAAAATATTAGTAAAAATAAATTTGATATATATTCAGGTCCTCTTCATATTGTTTCATTCTTACCAAATAAACTTGAGCCAAAAGACTCTGATGCATGGACCCAAACTAAAGTAAATGAACTAATTAAAAATAATTTTATGCTTTCTAGACCAAAATTTAAAGGTAAATATTTTTTACGGGTTGTCATGGGAAATTACAATACAAAGGATTCTGATATTGAAGAACTTTTGAGACTTCTAGATGCTTAACTAATGAATATGGGAAGACCAAAAATTATTGCAATAGTAACAGGGTTTATCTCTATAACTATTTGCATTGCTTATTTACTATTAATAACCATCTTTGATTTCAGAACTTATCTAAATGATCAATTATCCAATATTAATTAGTAAATGGAGGCAAACTTTTATTTGATTTAAAATATTTTTTCAATTCAATTTTTGAAATAGCTTCTTTTACGAAATTATTTAAAATATCCTCTCTTTTACTTATTCTATAGATCTTATCTACTACTTCTTGAATGCCTCCATCCCCCCAATCTTGACCATTTTTAAAATATTCAATCAAACTTAGTCCTACTATTCTTATTAACCAGCCTGCTGTAACTGATTGTATAGATTTAGATAAAATTATTTTAGTCAAGCTTGTAGCTAAAGCAGGAGAAAGAATGGCGAGACCCCCTTTTAGTATTCCTTGTTTAGCCAATGCGCTTAGCAATGAAGTCGCCAAATCTTTTGCATCTTTTTTTGTAAGCTTTATTTCATATATTTTTGATAACTCTATTATCATTTGAAGGTTTACGGAGGTAGTAGTAAGAAAATCAACAGCTGGTAGTGGATTAACTAGTATTACTCCTCCTGTTATCCACATATATTTATTAATCACTTTATTTGACATTAAATATCTTTGTTCTTGTACGAAATTTTTACTTTTAATACCTAACTTTTTTGAGCGAAAAAGAATATTATCTGCCAATAACTCTTCACCATTATTATCGAGGGTTTCAATTATTTCTCTAAATAAACTTCCTACCTCTGGAACTAAATTTAAAGCATCTGATTTTGTATAAGGAGATTTTTGAGGGACTGCAATTGTTTGAACGACTGAAATATTATTTTTTCTAGCGGATGTAATAGAAATTATATTTTCTTTGATAAGGTTATTTTCATCTCTAGACCTTAAATCACATTTATTTAGAACTATTATTATTTTTTTCCTTAATCTTAATAATTCTTTAATTAAATAGTTTTCATATTTATTTATGTCCTGATCTAACACAAAAAGAACTAAGTCAGAATTTGATGCTTGTATAATCGTTGCTTTTTCTCTTTCTTCTCCTAATTTAGATGGTTCGAATAAACCCGGAGTATCAACTATATTAATGTTTCTTTTTAAAATTGGTATACGAATTTTATAGCTATTAATTTGCTTTGTTGTACCTATTTTTGCTGAGGTTTGTCCGACAATATTTTTCAATAAAGATCTTGCTATAGATGTTTTTCCTGAGGAACCTGCTCCAAAAAGAGTAACTTTATAATCTCCTGTTTTTAATTGGGACTCTAGTTTATTTTTTTGGTAATTTAACAATTCAGCCTTTACTTTATCGCTAATTTTTTTATTAATTTTCTCGACTCCTTCTAAACTTATCTTTGCAGCACCATAT
>CACKJL010000022.1 GCA_902600395.1 uncultured Prochlorococcus sp.
ACAGCTGATTGTAAAAGATACCTCAAAGAAGTTTTGGTATTGCACCTAAAGTAGTGATCTGGGATAACATCCTGAAATTCTTTTATGCTTGGAATATCTTTGTCCTTTATTACAAGCGCTTGGCCTTTAAGACCAGAAAATTTTATATTACTCAAATTTTTGTTGGTTAAGAATTTTGTTAAATAAAAGTGAATTTATATGCTCTATTATCCATCACAGGATCTCATAATGAAAAGAATTTTTAAATTTATTTTCGATAAAGTTTTTAAGATTTTAATTTCTTCTTCAAATAAAACTATCTTTGCCAAACATTTTTTATTTATTTCTTTTATCGCAATCTTATTAATTTTTTATTTATTTATTTCTTTTTTATGCTGATTGTCTTTGCTCTTTTTTAAAGCTTAATTAATTTAAAGACCGCGTATGTACCTCTTAGGTAAACCAGATTGTTTACGTGGCTTTACTAGGATAGGTAAAACAATAACTCCTACTGTAAAAAGACAGATTGGAGCAACTACCATCAATATAGATTCTAGAGACATTAATAATTTTGAATTTATTAATAAATAGCAGGATTTTTTTTTAAAGTCATGCGTATTTATATCTATTTTGTGAAAATAAATTCAAAATTTTTATAAATTATTAAGTAAAAAAGAAAAAAAGCTTAAAAAAAAGCAATTTTTTCAAAATTCATCCTATTTACTTAATCATTATTTAAATAGTGATTAGTTATGGATCAAGAAAAAAATTGGATGCTTATGACTTATTATTGTCCAACTCATGGTGATTCAGGATTAGTAAAACCTATTCAATTAACAAAAAAAGAAATTTCTAAAACATTCTTAAAAAAAGGTAGGATTTCTAAAAATTAATTTTTAGAAGAAAAATATAGTTTTATGAAAATGTTCTAAATATTCATTGAAATCTGATTAATTAGAATCCTAAAAAAATCCCATAAGCTGCTTTTTTATAACCAGTATTAGAAATATATTGAAAAACATATCTTAATTTGTATCAGAATCGCATGTTAATTCACATTGATTAAGATCATGTGATGATATCTTTTCTAAAATTCTTAACATATCAATTTCGGAAAGCTCTCCATTCGAGTTCCATTTTAAAGTTGTTTTCCTTTGAGGTGAATTTTTTTTATTCATTTTGATCACCTCCCTTTAAATGAACTTCTAAACAACGAGTAATACATTCTTGATGACCATCCATAATACTGCATTCAGTAATACACTCGAAATATGAATTAATAGAATCTATTTCTGTATTCTGGTTGGTAGAAACAAATGAATCATTCATAATATTGTTGGATTTATTTGGAATAGAGATATAGCACGAATTTATGTTCAATAATTTAATTTATTAAGTGAATCAGAAAAAATAAGTATTATTTACTAAATTTTTTTGCAACTGGTTTACCTTGAAAAAGATAGTAATATCCTTCTTTTAAAGAACAAAAGTAAAAAATAATTTTGATTATTTAATATTAATTTATAAGTTAATATTCTTAAAAAATCAGCATAAAGACTGATTTACTTTTCAGTAATTTAGTTAGATGATTAAAAAGTACACTTTTAGATTTTCAAATGAAATCAGTAATTACTTGGCTTTCGAAAATGTTAGAGAGTATGGCAAATGCTTTTATGCATCCTTTAAAGAATGACTTGCCTCCATCTATTGGTACTCATGCATATAGCAGTATTCCTCTAAAAAGAAAATTGAGAAGAAGGTTAAATTAGGTATTAATTTATTGGAATTAATTTTTCATTTTTATTATCCCAAATAATATATTTGAAGCAGTTTGAAAAATCGCTTAATTTTAAGAACTTTGATTGTTGGAGTAAATGAATGTTTGCTTCGTGACAAGCTCTTAAGTTGTAATTTGGTATTCTCTCAGAGAGATGGTGAATACTGTGGAAGGATATGTCTGCTAAAAACCAATTAAGCCATTTAGGGATTTCTAAATTGCTACTACCTAAAATAGCTCCATCGATGAGATCCCAATTTTTTGTATTTTTAGCATATGCATTTTCGTAGTTATGTTGTACAAAAAAAACACATATTAAAATTGCTGCTGATAAGGTTAATATAATGGAATAAAATGATAAGAAAAAAACTACCCCTAACCATTTACACATAAAAATCCACCCTATTATTACCACTATGTTATTGATTATTAGTTCACATAGTTCACTAAAATTATCTCCATAATCAGAAAAAGGTGGTTTTACTCTTGAGTTAATAACTAATAGTTGAGAAATATCTCTGTTATTTATTTTGATAAAAGTCTCTTCCAATATATCTTTAATGAAATTAAAAATAATAATAACTAGTCCTAATCTAGGTTTTAAAACTAAGTAAAAAAAACCGCCAGGGAAAAGCATCATCCAGTTTCGACTTACTTTATAAAATATTTGCTCTCTTTTTGTAAGAGATTCATAGTCTTCAAGACTTAAAACATCTATCGGCCCTTTATAAATTTCCCAATTTCCATTATTTCTATGATGAAATGCATGATCAATTGACCATGACTTCTGGGGAATACCATTAACCAAGCCAAGTAAAAATCCAAAAAAGCGGTTGAATTTCCGTTTTGTAAAAAGAGAATTATGACCGCAATCATGCATTAATGAGAATGTTCGAGAAGAGAACAGAGTTAGAAGAACTATAAAAGGCACCAATAGGAATACCTTAATCAATAATGGAAAAGGTTGAATTATTATTTGGTGGACAATTAACCAAATAGAAATTATTGGGAAGATGGTAGAAATAATTTGATAACAAGCTCTAATATTATTTCTTTTTAAAAATGGTTTTATTAAAAAATCACTTCTATTTACTTTAAGCATATTTCACTTTTTTATTTTTTGATACTAACAATTTTTAAAAAGTATTGATTATTTAATAAACAATAAAATTTTAAAAAAACATACTAAAGGATAAATTCTTTAGACATAGTTCTCAATTGATCTAGATTTAATCTTTCTAAGTAATTTTTAAAGTCACTAAGATTCTTAGTAGAGTCAGAATTTTTGCTCTCGTAAAGAAGACTACTAGAGATTAACTCAATAAGATGATCTTTGTCCATAACTCCTTATAGACCAAAATTCTTGTTTAAAAAATTAAGGTCTTGAATTCGAGATCATTCACTCATCTCTATTTAAAATTTATTTTTGTAAATTTTTTAATTCTTGCTCTATTTTTTCTAATCTTTCATTTAATTCTTTTTGTTCCTTAATTAAGGTTTTTATTTTCTGCACTCTCTTTGTTTAAAAGAGATTTGAAATATTTTGGTAAGAGACAAAAAAACTGCTATTGCTACTGCAATGCCAAGAGCACCATGATTAAAATTGGAGATGAAGGAAAGTCATAAAATGGAATTGACAATGTACTTTACTAAAATAAATTCTAGCTTTCTCATAAAAACATGAGTAATAAATACTTATTCTTTAAAAAGCTTTATGGTAATTATGCTAGTTATTTTGTAAAAAATAAATAAGGTTAATCTTTAATTGGTTTTTTAAAATAAGTATTTGTACAGCTGTCAAAGAATGAATAACTAATAATGATTAAACTAGTAAAAATTTTTTTATGAAGAAAATCATAAATAAAAAACGTAATAAAAATGAACCATGGTTTAAATGGTTAACAAGAGAACTTAATTCTTATGAAGCTTTTCAGGATTTCGATTCAGGCAAAAATCCACAAGATGTAGCAGAGGATTTTATTTATAGAAATAGTACTGCTATTTCAGAAGTTTTCGAGAATTTTGATGAAGAAGATAAAGATACACTCGATCAGTTTCTTAAATTAACCGAATGCGAGATGCATGTGTTTAGAATTCTTGAAAAACAAATAGAGTTAAGAAACAAGGTAAGATTTGTAGATTTTAAAAAAAGAAAAAAATGAGATGTTAATTTCTATATAAGTTTATTTTTCCCATTACCAGTCTTACCAAAGCCTAGCCAGATGAACCACAAGATCCATCCGAAGATAGGTATTAAATTAATAAAGATCCATTTCCAATCTTTACCAAAGTCTCTGATTCTTCTTATATCAATAGCTATTTGAGGAATGACACAAACTAATCCATAAGCATTGAATCCAAATGTTTTTAAAAATATTTGGATAGTTAGTAAAGAAATTAGCAGATTCGCTAATTGAACTAACCACCAGTCTGATCGAGATGTGAATCCTTTGAATTCTGTAGCTTTAATCCAAAACTCTTTATAGGCATTAAAAAAATTATTAAGCATATATTAAAAATTCAAAGAATTTAATACTATCAATTTAATCTTCAATTTCTCAAAATATTTTTTATTTACTAAATAGGATCAAATAAATTCATATCATTTGAATCTTGTTTTGGGAGCTCATCTCGATTTGGTAATGAACAGAATCCGTCTTTGCAAATCATCTTTTCTTTTTCAATACTTGTAGTTTCTGAGAATATATTTTTGTTATTGTTATTTGAAGATTCTTTCAGCATTTATATAAAAAAATTAAATCCAATACTAAATTAATAACTCAATTTATTTTAATAAGCAATAAATTTAATATTAATTATTTATTTACTTTTTTTGATTTGGCAAGTCTCTCCAAAACAGCGCCATTACATAAATGAATAAAGATATAGAACAAATATAAAGTAAAGAATTTAGATGCATTTTTATTTATTAAAGTAATAAAAAGAAAGCCTTTCATAAAAATGGGATTTCAACAGATTGGTAATTTTTTGAGTTAGCAATCTAACAAATTCTAGTATTTATTTAAGTTTTTTATGCTTTTCCCAAACTTTGAGAAGGAAAAGTTTTTAAATTTTTGGAATATATCTATTTAGTTAGTAAAACTTATAAATCTTAGAGTTTTATAAATCTAATCAAATTCTACATTTTTAAATGTTTTTATATTTCACGATTTATCCTTATTTATTTCTGTTAAAGCTTTTCTACCTTCCTTAAGGGTTCTTAAGACGAGCCATGACAGAGAAGAAATAATAAAAATAGTAAGGGTTATTAGGGAAAAGTGGCTTGTATCAATATTGTTAATCAATTTACTGAAATTTCCTCAGAGGTTTTAATTTAAATTCAAAAAATTTCAAATGTCAGATCTAGAGTAAGCAGGTATAAGCATTCCGCCGTCTTGGTCATCGTTATCATCATCAAACCCACCTCCGAGAAGTAACTCAATGATTACAAGTACAGCTATTGGATAAAGACACCATAATATTGCTGTAAAAGGACTTACTGTGGAAGAGGCTGAGTAAAATTCTGTCATGGATAGATATTAATCTAAAGAAACAACAATTGTGGATACCCCGTTAAGTGTATTTCTATATTTCTCTAAATATTTTTAAACTTTTTCTGTCGCATGATAAATCTTTGGCATTTATTGATGTTTTTATTCTTCAATATGAATTTAAATAATAATTTTTTTGAACCTACTGTGAAACTAATAATGACATAATGAATCGCGCAATTGTTATTTTTTATACTTAACAATAATTGTACAATTTTAATTCAAAAACTATTATTTATCTTGATTTTATAAATTCTATGTTTTCTTTCACTTTTGATCCTTTGGCTGCGATATTTGGTATATCAGGAATTGTATGCTTCTTTTTCTTTGTTTCTGCTGCAAAGGGAACTTCTAGTATCAATACAAAACCAAAAAAGAAATTAGATTAGAACTTATTCTGTCAGAAAACTAAATTGAAATTTTTAAATTTAGTATTTAAAAGGCTTTTAATTATTACTTATTCCATTGTTTTGAAATAAATTCAAGAAAATCTTTTAGATCCTCTTCAGGACAATTTGTTTGTTTTTGTAAATCAATGCAAATTTGCTTAATATTTTCAAAGGCCTTTTTTACTATTTCGTTTTTTTCAATAACTTCAAAATATTCTTGATCAGTAAAAGGCATAATATTAGTTTCCTTCTTGAAAATTATTTATTAACTATATTTTATCTACATTGACTTAACAGTAAAGAAGAAAAAATCTTTTTTCTTAAATTTAGCTACCCAATCGATAATGTTTTTTAATACTTTTGGTTACTTCCCATTCGCAGTTAAGTCCAGCAGGAAACTCAACTAGATCTCCAGCTTTAATCACGTAAATGTCACCGTTTTGGGTACTTATTTTCGCTTGACCTTCAATAATCAAACAAATTTCCTTATCATCGTAATTCCATTGAAATTTGCTTGGCTCACATTCCCAAATAGGCCAACTTTTTATTCCATACTGAATTATTACGCTTGCACTACAGGGGGAAGATATTAGAACTTTCACGAAATAGTTCGCATGTGTTTTTTCATTTTACAAATAAAAGAAATATTTATTTTAGAGAATGTGTATTTCTTTACTGTCTTTTATTTTTTTTCGTTTATCATAAATAAAATTTCTTATTTATGGATGAGCTTTCTGTATTGTCAATTTCGCTATCTATAGCTTCTCTAGGAATATTTTTTTTATTTTTCGTTTCAAATGATGATGATGACCAAGATGGAGGTAAGTTAATTAAATCAATAGAAAGAATTAATTAATGCCAAGTAAATAAAACATTTAATAGAGATTTATAACCTATAAAGCCTGCATAAATGCAGCTTAAAAAAATAACATAAACTTCCAATGTGCCGAGTCTTTTTTTCTTTAATGTTTTCATTGTTTTGATTGTTTATAGGGTAATTTTATTTAATTAGATTTTTATTTACATGAGTATTTTTTACATTTACTCAGAGGTTAAAGAATTATTAATGTCAAGCCAAAAAATAAAAAACAAGTAAAAAATATTATTTTTTTGGTAATTTCTCTTTCCTCATTCTTAGCAAAAAATAAGGAAATTACTGGAGATGTGCTTAATAAAGCCCATCCTAATCCTATGGGAAGGGTTTTAAATACAACTTGTTGTAGAAAGATTCCTATATTTGTTCCAAGAAGTATTGAAATAAAAAATCTTTTTTGTTGTTTTTTGTCTATGTTTTTTAAGAAAAAATTAATCTTAAATCCTTTTAGACTAATCAAAAAAATTATTGCACCTAATAATCTTATTTCAGTTGTAAGGAAAGGAGATAAATTGCTTTGAAGGAAAACCATCCTTGATAAAAGACCTCCAAGAACAGCACATAAAACTGATAAAAAAGGAAAAGCAAAAATCTTAAAGTTATTTTTTTCTGATAAAGAGGAGTTTTCCTCTTTAAAATCGTTACCTTTTCTGAGAATTATGAATAGCGAAATCGTTACTATAATTATTCCAACCCATGATTTAGTTGTTAAATTTTCATTAATAAAAAATTCTCCTGATAAAGCTGCCATTAACGGAGAAAGAGTTTCTATAGATAAAGTTTTTCTTGTGCCAATTGTTTGTAATGACTTTAAATAGAAAGTATCTCCTAAACCAATACCTATTATTCCACTAATTAGTAGTATAAATATGTTTTTTATTGCAGTTGTAGAGCTTAGATTGATAAAAGCAGGTATAAAAATTAAAAAAGCTATTATATTTTTTATTAAATTAATATCTATTGATTTATATTTTTGAGTTTGCGCGCGCCAAATAAAGCAAGCATAAGTCCAAGATGTAGCAGCTCCAAAAGCAGAAAGGATTCCAATCAAAACGAATAATTTTTAAAAATTTTATTTTATAAATTGAGTAAATGCTAAAAAGAATACATAAATAAGAATCAGAATCCCCGGTAAGTACTGAATTAGTGATTTGAAATTATTTTTTTTCATGTTTCTAAAATAATTTTTTTAAACAGTTTTTTTATTAGTAGGGTACAAACTCTCTAACTTCTTTCTTCTTTTAACTTTCTCATTAATTCTTTCTTCTTTTTCTTTTTTCTTGATCTCATCATTTATCTTATTTTGTCTATATCCAAACCAAAGTAGAACCCAAATAACAGAAGTTATTAAAAGAAGAGCAGTATATTGACCAGTCATAGGAAAACTGGCCTCAGAATATTTAACGTAAGAAAATATTAGACTCATTTAATTAAGTTAAAGCATAAAAATAACGACTGCGTTTATTTTTTTAGAAATTTAAAAATTAGTAAATTGCAACTATTTATTATTTGGTTTGAAAGTTTTTTATTAATTTTTTTATGGTTTTTGGAATAATTTTTCTTTTTTACTCCTTGCTATTATCAGATTGAAGCATATTAAATAATAAGTTATTGGAACCTTTTGATTTAGCAGTAGTAGGAGGCGGTGCAGCCGGTTTTATGACAGCAATAACTGCTGCTGAAAATGGAGTAAAAAGAATAGTAATTCTTGAAGGCACTTCAAAACTTTTGGAGAAAGTCAGGATTAGTGGAGGGGGAAGATGTAACGTCACTAATGCGACATGGATACCGAATGAACTAGTTGAGAATTACCCCAGAGGGGGAATTCAGCTCTTGGAATCATTTAATCGTTTTGCCGCTGGAGATGTATATGAATGGTTTGAGAAAAAAGGGTTAAAATTAAAAATTGAGGAAGATCTAAGAGTTTTCCCAGTATCTAATTCTTCTTTAGATGTTATTGATTGTTTGAGAAAAAGTGCTTTATCAAAAGACGTAGAAATATTAACAAAATTTTTTGTAAAAGAAATTTCAAAAACTCCAGATAATATATTCAATATTTTTAGTCTTAAAAAAGCAAAGGTAACTGCAAAAAATATTATTCTTTCAACTGGAGGTAATCCAAGCGGGTATAAATTAGCTCAAAATCTTGGACACAACATTGTTAAACCCGTACCATCGCTTTTTACTTTTTCTACAAAAGAACCAAATTTGGATGAATGTAGTGGGGTATCGATAAAGGGCATAGATATAGAAATTAAATTAACCAATAAGAATTTTCAAAATAGAGGCGATTTACTAATAACGCATTGGGGGTTTAGTGGGCCAGCAGTATTAAAACTTTCATCAATTGCAGCAAGGGAACTTTATAGCCAAAAATATAAATTTAATCTAATCATTAAATGGTCTTCTTTAAGTTATGAGGAGTTAAAAGAAAAAATTAATTATTTAAGGTTAAATAAAGGTAAAGTGAATCTTATTAATAGTAGACCTGTTCCACTATTAACAAAAAGATTATGGATTTTTTTATTAAAGAAAATAGATATTGATAAAGAGAAAAAGTGGGCTGATTTACTGGCGGATGAAAGAGAGAAAATGATAAATACTCTAATGAGGGATGAATATATAATTTCGGGTAAAGGCCCATTTGGAGAGGAATTTGTTACTTCCGGAGGTGTAAAAATTAATGAGGTTAATTTTAAAAGTATGGAGAGCTTAATTTGTCCAGGGTTATTTTTTTCTGGAGAAGTTTTGGATGTTGATGGAATCACTGGTGGATTTAATTTTCAACATTGTTGGACAAGTGGATGGATCGCTGGCATGGCAATCTCAAAGATAAATCAATCAATAACAAATTAATAAGTAATAAATCTGTAAGTAACAATTCAATAAGTTTATCTTTTTTTTATTAAGTATTAGATGGAAAAAGTTTTTTGGAGAAACTTTAATTTTAAAGTTTTAATTATTGGTGAAGATTAATGCAGAATCTTGTATCAAAAAAAGAAGAAGAGGAAAGAAGATTAAAAGCTTTAGCAGAATATAGGATTTTGGGAACCAAGCCAGAATCATGTTATGACGATATTACAAAAATTGCTGCTACAACCTGTAATGTGCCTATTTCTTTAATGACTTTGGTAGACAAAGATAAACAATGGTTTAAATCCAAAATAGGACTTCAAATATCAGAAACTAGAAGAGATTGGTCTTTTTGTACACATGCAATAAAAGAAAATAGTCCATTAATTATTCATGATGCTTTCCAAGATGAAAGATTTATAAATAATCCATTGGTAACTGGAGATCCAAAGATTCGTTTTTATGCAGGTTTTCCCCTTAGAAATAGTGATGGTAATAAGCTTGGAACTCTATGTGTAATAGACAGAAAGCCAGGAAATCTAACTACACAACAATTTAATATTATGGAATTATTATCCAAGCAAATAGTTTCATTTTTAGAGCTTAGAAAAAAGTCATTAAATTTGCTAGATGCTTTATCTAATTTGCATAAACAGGAAGGGATTTTATCTGTATGTTCATATTGCAGAGAAGTGAAAAATAAGGAGGGAGATTGGATGCATTTAGAAAAATATCTTTCGAAAATTAGTGATATTAGATTCAGTCATGGGGTTTGTGATAATTGTATGGAAAAACATTTCCCAGATGTAATCGAAGTGTGGAATAAAAAGGATTTTTTTGAAGATGGTCAAAAAAGGTTTTTAGAGTCCTAGAATCAATAAATTGCTTTTTGTTGTTTAATCTATTTTCTAAACAAATTCTTCATTTGGTGGTTAGGATTGTATAAATTTTGACTTGAACATGTTATTAGGAACTTTATTAACAGGAGAAATTGCTAAAAGTGCATTAGTAGCATATGTTCATTATTTAGGAATTATTTTGTGTTTCGGGTCTCTTTTGTTTGAAAGATTGACCCTAAAAGTAGGTCTTAATAGAAATGAGACGATCTCAATGATAATTGCAGATGTGGTTTATGGTTTGGCAGGAGTTGCAATATTAGTTACTGGGATTTTGCGTGTTAAGTATTTTGGTCAAGGTGGTGATTTCTATACGGGTAATCCTGTGTTTTGGATAAAGGTTTCGCTCTACATTTTGGTTGGCTTACTTTCTTTATACCCAACGACAACATATATCCTCTGGGCAATTCCACTAAGTAAGAATAAACTACCTGAAATTTCAGAAAACCTAGTGAAGAGGTTTAGACTAATCATTACCACCGAATTAGTTGGCTTTGCAACAATACCTTTGTTCGCAACTCTTATGGCTAGAGGTGTAGGTTTAGGTTGAAAAATTTATTTTTAGAAAGAAATTGTTTAATAAGTGCTAACAAAATATATAGGTGGAGTTTAAGTTATAAGATTTCTAAATCTAAAAAAGAGATTATTTTTATTGGTCTAAATCCTTCATTATCAGATGCAGTTTTCTTGGATAATACAACAAAAAAGATAATTAAAATCTCGAAAAATAATAATTATGGGAAAGTAAAATTAATCAATTTATTTGCTCTTATTTCAAGTAATCCAGCAAGACTCTTTAATCACAAAAACCCTGTTGGGTATTTAAACAATAATCATATTTTTAAAAACTTAAAACACTGGTCTGAAAATAAAAATTGTGATTTATGGTTAGGTTGGGGTAACAAAGGGAAATTTCTAAATAGAAATAAAAGAATATTAAAAAAAATAATGCAATATAACTCAATCAGAAAAAATAATTTTGATAATCCTCTTGGACCGCTTTTAATTAAGAAAACAATCAAAGATAATCCAATACATCCTCTATACTGTTCTGATAATTCCATTCTCAAAGCTGTATAAACGATTTGATGCAAAGGTTTAAGAGGTAATTAATTTAAAATTATGTTAAGATAAATTTTAGAACGGGTTAAATTATGAGTAACACAAAGCAACTGCAAAAACTTAAAAACTTAAATGTAAAAGCAGAAAAATGCCTTACAAGAGATGAAGCACAAAAAATATTGATAAAGGCTAATAAGGCTCAAAGTAAAATAAATTTTTAAATTTGATAGTTGCTTTTTTTAGGAATAATTTATCAAAAAAATTTTACAAATATTTTTCTAATTATTTAGAATTTTTTTATTCTATTTAATTTTGATGGTTTTTAATATTATTAAAATAAGAAAATCTGATGATAGATTTTTATCAACAAGGGATTGGCTGCATTCAATGCATTCATTTTCTTTCGCAGAGCATAGAGATCCAAAATGGGATAATTTTGGGAAAATTAGAGTTATAAACGAAGATATTATTTCTCCTAATTCAGGATTTAATACACATTCTCATGCAAATATGGAAATTATTACTGTCGTAACAAAAGGAGCAATAACTCATAGAGACTCGTTAAACAATCTTGGAAAAATTCACAAAGATGAAGTACAAGTTATGTCTGCAGGTACTGGAATCTCTCATAGCGAGAAGAATGAAGAAAATGAGACCTGTAAGTTGTTCCAGATTTGGATATACCCTCAAAAAGAAAATATCAAACCTCGATATGATCAAATTTCATTAAATGAAAAGTTGTGGGACAATCTTATTTTTAATTACAAAGACGCTAAAAATAATAAGCTTTCTCTAAATCAAAGTATCTCTTTATGGCGTTGTAAATATAAGCCAATTAAAGAAAAAAAATTGCCATTAAAAATAGATAAATATAATTGGATACAAATAATAGAAGGTAATCTTTTATTAAAAAGTAAAGACTCTAATTCAAATATATATCTCGGATCTGGAGATGGCTTGGGTTTTGAAGTTAATTATTATGATGATGTCTCTATAGATACTGAAAATGACCTAGATTTTCTCTTATTTTCGATGCCTTCCTTGTAATTTATATATTACTTTTACCCATCAAATCCTTTATTAAATGCATTTAAGGCTTGCAAAGCCATATTGAGGTGAACTTCCATCGCACCAAGAGCAATTAAAGAATTCGGTGATTTATCTTTTAGTAAATATTCTTTCCTTTTTGATAGCTCATTAACTAATTTCTTAGTTGAAGCTTCCCAATTATTTATTAACTCTTCAAATTCTCTTTTTTCGGGGCTTTCAGATTCTGCTAATTGATCAGAAAAATGAAGATCCTTTTG
Source organism: uncultured Prochlorococcus sp. (assembly GCA_902600395.1). GTDB lineage: Bacteria > Cyanobacteriota > Cyanobacteriia > PCC-6307 > Cyanobiaceae > Prochlorococcus_A. The sequence goes on from CACKJL010000022.1 coordinate 12,689, forward strand.
TGCCTTAAGCATCAAATAACTTAATTTTTTATGGCTTATTGCTTGAGGTAAATTGTTAGATTCACTCATCGCTGGTTGTTAATTTATAGTCAAAATCTAACTAATTAAGTGAATATTTGCTAGGGGGGAGACGGTTGTGATGACCGACCTGAAAATTACGAAATGATACTTGAACAAAAAATGGATTTATTAACCTTTAATTTTTCACTTATTAGTTTCTTGAAATAATCTCCACGTTCTTCATAATTTTTAAATTGATCAAAACTAGAGCATGAAGGTGAGAATAATAATGTTCCAACCTTATTATTTTCTAAATAATGAAAAACAAAATTTAAAAGTTCTTTTAGTTCTGAAAATTCAAAAATATTTTTTTTAAATCCTTCATTAATAAGCGCCATTTTTAGGACTTTTGAGCTTTCTCCAAAAAGGAAAACACATTTAACTTTTTTCTTTAAAACTTTTATCCACTTACTATAGTTATGCCCTTTTAATCTACCCCCAGCAATGATTATTATTTGACCTTCAATTGAACTTATCCCTGCAATAGATGAGTCAAAATTTGTAGCTTTACTATCATTAATTATTTCCAGATCATTATTTTTATAAATTGTTTCCATCCTATGGGGTAATTGTTTGTAATTAGATAAAGAATCTTTAATCTTCTTCCCAGATAATCCAACTTTTCTTGCTGCTGCAATAACCAATAAAAGATTTTGAAGATTATGCATTCCTTTTAAAGAAAAATGTTCAAGTTTGAATAATTTCTTTCCTCTCTCAACAATGTATGCTTGATCATCCATCCAATAATCGCATTGAATAAAATTTGATTTATCGTAACTAGTTGTTATCCAAACTCCTTTTGATAGCGAACTGTAGTGATTTTTTAGGTTTTTATCGTCATAATTATAAATTCTAAAATCAGATTTTTCTAGCAAGCTTTTTTTTATGTTGAAATAGTTTTCAAGTGTTTTATGTCTTTCAAGATGATCTTCTGTGAAGGTTGTCCATATTCCAATTTTAGGTTTTACTTCTGGAGATATTTCTATTTGATAACTGCTTAATTCAGCTACAACCCAATCAATTTTTTCATGATTTTTGGAGTGAGCATACTTACATAAAGGTGTACCAATATTTCCAGCAAAAGGAGCATATAATCCAGTATCACAGAGTATATGGCTTAGTAGATGAGTAACAGTAGTCTTGCCATTAGTGCCAGTAATACCTATCCAATTTGTGTCTTTTAAAATTTCCCATGCAAGATTAATTTCTCCAATTACTTTAATTCCCTTTTTTTTTAATTCAATAATAGTTATATGGTCATAAGGTATTGATGGACTTACAACAACAGATTCGATCTCTTTCAAAAAAGGTTGAATTTCTTCAAATACAAATTCTTTCTTTAGAGAAACTATGATATTAAGCTCTTCTAATGCTGTTTTTCTTTCTAAGAATTCTATCCCATCTTTACTTTCCCAAACAATTACTCTCTTATTGATGCTTCTTAAATACTTGGCAGCCCAAAATCCAGATTTACCTAATCCAATTACAAGATTAATATTTCTTTTACTTGAATGATTATCTATCATTAAATTTATAATTGCATTTATATTAATTGTGTTTAAAGGGTAATTCAATCATGAGATTTTTCTTCAGTATTTATATTATTCGCCCAAGAAAAGTTAATTAATGGAAGATAATACTGCAAAATATTGGTTCTCTTGGTTTTATGAAAAGTGGGAGAAAAATGCTCCAGGTGAATTAATTGAACAGGGTTTAACTCCGTCTCAGATTGCTGAGCGCTTTGTTAATGAAAACCATGATAGTTTTATTCAATTGTCAAAAAAAATTGATGAAAAAAATTATGATGCCTTAACAGAATTTATGAAACTCTCAGAGAGTGAATTACATATCTTGAAGTATTTTCTAAAGTTAGTAAAAATGAAAAATTCATAAGAAGTTATTAAGTATTTCGAGGCTTTTTTCCCATAAATTTTTTCTTTCTTTTTTATTCATGGCGAAAGGAGAAGTAGGGGATAGTTTTGGATGACCTCTGAAATTAAATCTAGGACCATAATGATCACCGCCTCTTGCGTCTGGTGAAGTAGCTGCAAAAAGCTGAGGTAAAGCACCCATCTCAGCAGTTTGAAAGAAAGGACTAAATAATTCCAATGAGAATGTTTCTAATGGACCAGGGTTAGGTTTTTGAGCAGTAAAGAGATTTGTTTTTGCAATTCCTGGGTGAGCAGCTAAAGAAAGTATATTTTTGTGCTTTAAGGTCTCATTTAGTTCTAAAGCAAACATTACATTTGCCAATTTGCTATTGGAGTAAGATTCCCATTTGTTGTAATAGTTCTCGGCTTTCAGATTTTTCCAACCAACTTTGCCAAAAAATTGTGCTCCGGAAGTCACTGTCACTATTCTAGATTCTTCTTTTTTTTCAATAATTGGAAGTAGCTTTAGAGTCAAAAGCATATGAGCTAGATGATTAACTGCAAATTGTATTTCATATCCTTGGGCACTAAGAGTTTTAGGAGGATGCATAATGCCTGCATTATTGATTAGTAAATCCAAATTTTCAAAATTATCAAAAATTTTGGACTGAACTTCAACAATATTTTTTAAATCTGACAAATCTAATTCTAAAGGTGTAAATAATCCTTCAGGATTAAGACCTTTAAGTTTTTTGATAGTTTGATTAGCTTTTTCAAGTGATCTACAAGCTATAACAACATGAGCATTTTTTTCTGCTAAGGCCTTTGCAGTGTAGTATCCAAGACCACTATTTGCACCAGTAATTAGCGCTGTTTTGCCTGTAAGGTTTGGAATATTAGATGTTTCCCAGTTAGAGATTTTAGGTCTTGAAATGGTGGCAGTCATTTAGTAATCCTGCAAATTGCTTTGGAATTTATCCAAAATTTAATTACTTTTCCACTGTAAATACTGGAAGTCAGTATCGTGAGCTCTTATTGAAGGTACTATTTAATATTATTTTTCAATTGCATATTGCCATTCGTTATTTTGAGATAAACTTTTCTCTCTAAGTAACTGTAATTTCCTACTATTTATTTTTACAACTATCCCATTAGTTGGATATTTCGTAAATATTTTTTTCTCTAACCAATTTTTTTTATATATTTGGATTTCGCTTGTATGATTTGTGAAGTAACTTTCAGGGGTGCTGAAGCCACATTTTTTAAGATAGTTAAGGGTTTCGTATTGATTAAGTCTTCCATTAAGTATTTGGAAACAGCAAAAGCGGAGACTTTCTCCAATCCCTTTCTTATCATTGAGGTATTTTCTTGTAATTCTTTGGGAAATGCCGGCAAATTGGTTTGTAGCGTATAGTTCACCTCTAATTTGAAAATCTCGTTTGATAGGAATACAATCGGGGACATTTTTAATTTGTTTAATTTTGCTTGAGACATCAAATCCTTTTTTTGTAATAGCTTTATTAAACTTGCCATCTAGATATCTAATTGCAATAGCACAGCCATCAATTTTTGGTTGAATGCTTAATCTAGTTTTTGTTAATAAACTTTCCAAAAATTCTTTATAGTTTTCTTTGGCTAATTTTGGCAAAAGTTTATTATTTTTTTGATTAAAGTAGTCAGGCTTTCGATCAACAGGAATAAAGAGCTTTTCAAGTTGCTTAAATGCATCATCCGAAATTATGCCTTCACCTATTCTGTATTGTTCATCTAGATACTTAACATCTCTCACTAATAAATTATTCATAATAATTTTGATAAATATTTAAAAATCTTTTAGAAAAAATCATTTAAATAAAGATTTGAAAATTAAAATTAGATCTAAAAAGTAATTGACCACTGAATATCCTCCTACGCAGAGAGCGATTTAAGAGTATAAAATGTACTTATGAGACGTTTAAATTAAATACTTTAATCAAACATATTTACTTAAAAGTGAAATAGAAAATTTTAAGGATAATTTAAAGGCAAATTTTTGAAATTTCTTTCAATACCAAAAAAAATTTTTTAAAGTTATTAGAAAATGTCATTTTTATTGAAAGCTCAAAATACCTGGGAAAATTTTGCGAAATACAAAATCAATCATTATGCAAAATTAAGAAATTTTGATTTTGGGCCAAATAACGAAAGTTCAGTTTCAAAATTATCGCCTTTCATTACTCATAGAATAT